>JBEPXG010000020.1:0-11230 GCA_041642015.1 Halanaerobiales bacterium | reverse complement strand
AATATTTCTAATTACTATCCCCCAACAAACACCTCCTCTATACTTATTTATCTACTCCAAGGGACACAAATCTATTCTCATCAATATCAAATAAACCTTGATCGGTTATTTTCAAAGAAGGAATTACAGGTAATGCCATAAAAGATAAAGTCATAAATGGACTCTGTCTTGTAACTCCCATTGAATATACTTTTTCTTTCATCTTTTTTAATCTTTTTGCAACTGCTGGTATTGAATCTTTTGACATTAAACCTGCTATTTCTAATGGTAGGCAGTCAATCAGTTCTCCGTTTTCTACAACAGTAATTCCACCTTGCAGTTTTTCTATTTCTTTAACTGCTTTATACATATCCTTAGAATTAAGTCCAACTACTATTATATTATGGGAATCATGACCTACTGAAATAGCAATAGCTCCTTTTCTTAATCCAAAACCCTTAAGAAGGCCTAAACCAACATTACCTGTTTTTTTATGACGTTCAACAACACTAATTTTTACTAAGTTATTAGCTACTAAATCATCAATTTTAACTGGATCTTCAAATTCCATTTCTTCTTTTCCCGTTACAATCTGGTCTTTAATTAAATTAATAATTCTATACTTCTTATAGTTTGGTAAATCAAAGTCCTTTGTTTTTATTTTCCCAATATTTATTGATTTATATATTTTTTCCGATTTTCCTTCTTTTATTTCCGGTAAATTAACAATTAAACTTTCATTTTCTGCCACTAAACGACCATCTTTGAATACTTTTTGGATATTAAAATCTTTTAAATTATCCAAAATAACAAGGTCTGCTTTATAACCTGGGGCAATGGCTCCTACATCACTTAAATTGAGTGCTTGAGCTGAATTTAGTGTAGCTAACTTAATAGCTCTTAATGGTGAGATGCCGTTCTCGATAGCCTTTTTAATTACAAAATTCATATGACCGTTTTCATATAAATCTTCTGGATCTCTATCATCTGTTGCAAATAAAAATCTAGATAAATTACTGTTGTTTAATGCCGGCAATAAACTAACTAAATCTCTAGTTACTGAACCTTCACGAATCATAACATACATACCTTTTGTTACCTTCTCTACTGCTTCCTTTTTATTAGTACATTCATGATCTGCCATAATTCCACCTAATAGATAGGCATTTAAATCTTTTCCACTTACACCTGGTGCATGTCCATCAATAAATTTATTACCAATCATATCTATTTTATCCCAAATGTTTTTATCACCATTAATAACTCCAACAAAATCCATTACTTCTCCTAGCCCAAAAATTCCTTTAGCGTCTTTTAAGGTTTTTAATTTATCTGCATCCAATACTGCTCCAGATGTTTCATTAGAAGTGGCAGGAACACAGGAAGGAAGCATAAGATTAAAGTTCCAAGGAAGTTGATTACCTCGATCTAAAAAATATTTTATACCTTCAATCCCTGCTACATTAGCTATTTCATGAGGGTCAGCAAAAATAGTAGTTGTACCACGCGGAACTATCCAAGCAGCAAATTCATCTATTTTTACCATTGCACTTTCTAGATGCATATGTCCATCAATAAACCCTGGACAAATTATATTTTCTTCAAAATCGATCTCTTTTACCCCTTCATAATCACCAATACCTAATATTTTACCATCAGCGATTGCAATATCTTTTCTAATTAACCTCTCATTAAAAACATCAACAATTCTTCCATGTTTTAAAACTAAATCAGCAGGAATGTCTCCTTTTGACATTTTTAAAAGCTTTTTATCAATCAACTTTCTCCCTCCTCCCTATGTAACTTAAAACTTGATTTATTCTAATTTTAAAGCACCAAAATTACAGCGGGTTAAGCATAATCCACATCCAGCACATTTTGCATCATCAATTATGATATAATCTTTTGTGTCATTATATGAAATTGCTTCATATACACAACTTGTAACACAAAGACCACATGTAGTACAATTTTTTTCTATTACAGTTGGAACAACTGTATTAAAGTTAGCTTCCTTTTGCATAACTTTAGAAGTTAAACCTTTAATATCATTTACACTACTATAACCGTTTTCATCTAAGAATTCATTCAATTCTTTATTAATTTTATCATAAACTCTCGGTCCATTAACTATTGCTTCAGTACATACTTGTACTGCAGATGCCCCAGCCATAAACATCTTAGCAGCTTTTATACCACTATCTATTCCACCCACACCTAGAATTGGTATATCTACATTATTAGCAGCCTGATAAACTGCTCTTAATGCTAATGGGAATATAGCGGGTCCTGATAACCAACCATATCCATTTTCACTTCCCATTAATGGTTTGCCGGTTTTAGGATCAATATCTAATGTTGGTCCAAAAGAGTTAATTAAAACAATACCGTCTGCCCCAGCTTCTTCAGCAGCTTTAGCAAATTCAGGTATATCAATTTGAGGACTCAACTTAACAAATACTGGTATATCTACTTCATCTTTAGCTGCTTTTATACTTTCTTCCATTGGTGTTGTATCATCACCTAGATAATGTGTAGATAATTCTAATGCATCTGAATATTTTTCTACTTTTTTAGCAAGTTCTCTTATTTGATCTTTTGTATATCCAATCCCTGCAATTACAGGAAGACCTAACTCTCTAATTTTAGGATACTCTTCTTCTAGCCAGTGTTCTGGAGTCAATTCAGACCACAACTCTGTGTTCATAAATCCACCTTTTATCTTAGCCATATTAGGTCTAGGAACTTTTGCAGCTGTTGTTGAAATTGTCTTTGTAACTATAGCTCCAGTCCCACCTTCTTTAGCCTTCTTAGCAGCTTTGGCATCCTTAATAGGTGGTCCTGCTGCTGGCATAACTGGATTATCTAACTTTAAACCTGCAAATTCTACTTTTAAATTAGCCATTTAACTCACTCCTTTTCATATGTTAATAATTCTTTCAAATATTTATATGCCTTATTAGAAACTTCTTCTCTATTATCTTTAGTTAATCTTATTAACTTAATATCTTCTCTCTGTCTTATTTTATCTAAAAACCTATTATTTTCATCTTTAATAACTGCTACTACAGGCTTTTTACTGTCTAATGCTTTAAATACTTTGTTTTGGAATTTTTTAGCTTTTAATTCAAATCTACCTAATTCATCCATTATCACAATATCTCTTAGCTTAATACCTGTATCTATTAATTCAACACCCTTTTTATTAAAAGTGTCAACATTAATGTTGTATCTAACCTTATAGGAATTACGTTCTGCAATCACATATTTCTTTTTTTGATATGCTTTTGATGACATATCATTATAGAAATAATCATAGGGATCAACAAGATAGAAACTTAACCATTTATTTTTTTCACCTGTTCTGCCAACAACAAATCCACCGGGTATAAGATTAAATTTATCAAGACACCTTTTAATTAAAGTACTTTTACCTACATATTTACCACCAGTTATTACAATATTATTTGGCATTACTTTTCTTTTCTAATCCATTTAATATCTTTTCCGGTGTTATTGGTAGTTCTTTTATTCTTACTCCTATGGCATCATAAACAGCATTGGCAACAGCTGGACTTGCTGCAATTAAGGTTGGTTCACCTACACCTTTTGATCCAAATGGTCCATCTGAATCTTTATTTTCAATTAAAACACTTTCAAACTTTGGAACATCTTGGATGCTTGGTACTAAATAGTTTGTCATATCAGCATTAATTGTAATTCCTTTATCAATAACTTGATCTTCCATTACAGCCATTCCTAATCCCTGAACTGTACCACCTTCGATTTGTCCTTCCACATTTTGAGGATTGATAGCTTTACCAACATCTAGGGCTGTATAGACATTCATTACTTCTATAATTCCAGTATCTGTATCAACTTCTATATCCATTACTTGGGTCATGAATGTATAAGCTACATAGTTTTTCTCGGTTTGTCCCGTCTTTCTATCTGGAGCATAGGTTTTCGGGAAAAAGGTAGCTTCAGCTTTTAATTCTTTTCCTCTCTGATTAACAAGTTCTGCAAGATCCCAGTAAGAGATTTTATCTTCATTACAGAAATATATATTACCTTCCTTAACTGTTAGTTCAGGATGATTGCTATTAAAATGTATACTACCATAATGATATAATAACCCTAATACTTCTTCAGCAGCTTCTCTTACAGCATTCCCTGAAAAAAATGTCTGTCTTGTTGCAGAAGTTGATCCTGAATTTTTCGATTTATGAGTATCCTGTCCCACTATTTCAATATATGAAGGATCTATTTTTAATACATCGGCAGCAATCTGTGTCATTGTTGTTAAGAAACCTTGTCCTACATCTGCTCCTGCAGTTCTCACTTTTATTTTTTTATCACTAGTTATTTCTACTTCAGCAGTAGAATGGTCGGGAAATCCTTCTCCATATCCAAAACCAAACATTATTGTTGCCATTCCGCGTCCTTGCTTTTTCATTTATTAATCTCCCCCTCCCAGTTAGATAGTTCTACTGCAGCTTCAATAGTTCTTTTAGTATTAACACTTTTAGTAAGTTTTTGTCCATTGGGAGTAGTAGAGTCTATATCATAAGCATTTTGATATCTAAATTGAGCTGGATCTATATTCAATTTATGTGCAATAATATCCATTTGTGATTCATATGCAAATGCCATTTGAGTAGTCCCAAAACCTCTCATTGCTCCACCATAAGTATTATTTGTATATACTGCATAAGAGACTCCTCTTACATTGGGCACATTATATGGTCCTGTGCAATGATACATACCTTTGTGCACAACTGCTGGTCCACTTGATGCATATGCACCGGTATCACCAATAACTTCTACCTCCCAAGCTGTTAAGTACCCATCTTTTGTTACTCCGGTTTTTGCTTTTATTGTTAAAGGATGACGTTTTGATTGAGAGATCATTGATTCTTCTCTTGTATAAACTAATTTAACTGGTCTATTGGTATGCATTGCAGCTAAAGCTAAGTGAATTTGTACTGAAACATCTTCTTTTTTACCAAATGCACCACCAATTGCAGTTTGTATTAATCTAACCTTTTCTTTGGGCATATTTATAGCTTGTGCTACATCAGCTTGGGTATCATGTAACCATTGATGTGCTGCCCATATTTTAAGTTCATCTTTTTTGTTGTCATATAATGCATAACCTGATTCATTTTGTAAGGGGAGTTGATCTATATGTTGGGTTTGATATTCGTTTTCTATAATGAAGTCTGCTTCTTTAAAACCTTGATCTACATCACCTTTTTCTAAGTGGTGATCAACCAAAATATTTTGACAGGGAACTTTAGGACTTAGATATTCAGTACAGTATTCATCAACATCTTCATGGATTTGTGGGGCATCTTTTTCCATTGCTCTGTGTGGATTTGAAATTACCTCTAATTTTTCAATATCAACTTCAATAAGATCTCTAGCTTTTAAGGCAGCTTCTTTAGTTTCAGCAACTACAATAGCTAATGCATCACCCATAAATCTCATTTTTCCTCCAACCTTAATTAAAGCAGGTTGGTCCTTAATTATTAATCCAAATTTATTTAAATTAGGATAATCTTTTTCAGTGATGATATCTACTACTCCATCAACCTGAAGTGCTTTTTTTATATCTATCCCTTTTAATATTGCATGAGGATACGTTGCTCTTTTAACTTTAACATGTAAAAAATCCTTAAATTTCAGATCAGATGGATAATTTGCTTTACCTGTAACTTTATCTTCTGCATCAACCTTTAATATGTTTTTACCAACATATCTATCAACCATTATCTCCACCCCCACTTTTCATTTTGTGGGCAGCTGATTTAACAGCATCAATTATTTTAACATAACCTGTACATCTACAAATATTTCCTGATAAACCTCTTTTGATATCATCATCTGTTGGATTTATATTTTCATCTAGAAGTTTTTTGCTAGACATAATCATTCCCGGAATACAAAAACCACATTGAACTGCTCCTTTTTCAATAAATGATTCTTGAATCGGATGTAGCTTTTCTCCTTTTGATAAACCTTCTACTGTTAAAACCTCTGCTCCATCAGCCTGTATGGCTAATACAAGACAAGATGCTACAGCTTTATTGTTCATTATTACAGTACATGCACCACATTCACCTTTTCCACAACCTTCTTTTGTACCTGTAAGTCCAAGGTCTTCTCTTAATAAGTCTAAAAGCCTTGTATGAGGTTTTACATCAAGAGTTCTTTTTTCCCCATTAACTGTTAGTTCCATTTTCATGAGTTTATCACCTCTCTAAAGGCACTTTGAGTGATATTATTAATTGTTTGTCTTCTATATTTAGCTGTACCTCTTATATCATCTATAGGTTTTATCTCTTCTGCTACAATTTTTCCTAACTTTTCAGGATTAACTTTTTTTATCTCTTTATTATTTAAATAATCTTCAGCCTTAGTAATTCTTAATGGTACTGGAGCTGCAGAACCTATACATATTTTACTGTTTTTAATTATTCGCTCATCCTCAAAAACTAAATTTAATGCAAGACTGATTGATGAAATAACTAGTGCTTTTCTTTTACCTACTTTTATCCAAACACCCTTTTGATTTTCATCTTTTAGTGGTAAAATTATCTTTTCTAATATTTCACCTTTATTTAATACATTTTTCTTTGGTCCGGTAAAAAATTCATTTATATCAACAGTTCTTTCTCCTTCTTTGGATATTATCTTCATTTTGGCATCATAAACCATTAATGGTGGTAATAGATCTCCTGCTGGAGAAGATGTTACAATATTACCTCCGATAGTACCACGACTTCTTATTTGAGGTGAGCCCACATCACTTGCCGCTTTTTGTAATACTGGAAAGAGCTCTTTTATCTTATCTAATTTATATAATCTTTCATGAGTTACCATTGATCCAATTTCTACTTTGTCATCATATATTTTAATTTCTTTAAAATCATCAATCCAATTTAAATCAAGCCAATCATCTATTTCATGTAATTTATCAAAATTAGCTACTAAAAGATCGGTTCCCCCAGCTATTATAGTAAAATCTTTTTCATAGTCTTCTAAAATCTCAATAAGTCCCTCTTTAGTTTGAGGTCTAAAATATTTTTTAGAACCTTCTCCAAAAATCCTCTGCTTGTTTTTTACATCTTTTGATTGTTTTATCATAGTCAAGCACTTTCACCTCCCGGTTTTCCATTAAAACATGGCCATTTACAATTGTGGTGTCTACTAGACCACCATTAAATCCAAATATGATATGATAAAAATAGTTTAGGTCAGTAATTGGTGTAGGTGGTTTATAGTCTAAAATTATTAAATCAGCTGGCACACCTTTTTTTATAATTCCTAACTCTTTACCAAAAAATCTTTTAGCTATTTTTCTATTGTTTTCAAACACTAATTTGTTTATATCTTCTCCTCCAAGGTTTGGATCTGAACCTTGATGTTTCTGTAAAATATCTGCAACCTTTAAACTTTCAAACATATCTGGTGTATAACCATCAGTTCCCAATCCAACTGTTAAGCCTTTGTTTAGAGCCTTTTTTAGATCAATTGAGCCAACTGCATTACCCATGTTTGATTGAGGGTTATGAATTAAATATACTCCTTTTTCTGCTAATTTTTCATACTCATTTTCCGAAAGATGTACTCCATGAATAGCAAGAGAATCTTTTTTTAAGATACCTAACTTATCTAAACGATCAGCTAAATTTTTATATCCTCTTTTTTTACTATCTATTTGGTCTACCTTACCTTCAGCAGCATGAAAATGCATTGGAGTATTACTTTCTTCAGATAATTTTGCTATTTTTTTTAATGTTTTGTCTTCAAGAGTAAATGAAGCATGTATCCCGATCATTGGAGTAATAAAATCATTGTTTAAACTTTTAGTTCGATTAATAAATCTTTCGTTTTCTGACAATGCTTGTTTAGACTTTATATCACCATGACGGTCAGAGATTTCATAAGATAAATTTGCTCTTAATTTAGTTTTCACTACAGCTTCAGCAATTATATCCAAACTATTGTCAATATAGCCATAACTTGCATGGTGATCAAATATTGTTGTAGTTCCACTTCTTATACTTTCTACTAAAGCATAAAGTGTACTATAATATATATCTTCACTGTTAAGTGTTTCATCTAATCTCCACCATAATTTTTCTAAAATTTCTTCAAAATCTTGTGGTGGTAGATCTGTTTTTAAGTCCATCCCTCTTGCAAATGTACTATAAAAATGCATGTGTGTATTTATCATACCTGGCATAATAACCTTATTTTTCACATCTTTAAAATTAGCTTCTTGATATTTTAATTTTAACTTATCAGTTTTCCCTAGATCCTTAACAATGCCTTCATCAATTAAGACTGCTCCATTATTAATTACAGGGTCTTTATCATTTAGGGTAATTATCGTGGCATTTCCATAAAGTTCCAACTTAAAATCCCCCCTCTATGCTTGAATCATCTTTTGAGCAATTTGATCATGTTTCTTAATAATATTATATTCTTTAATAGTAGTAATTTCTCCTTTTCTAACTACAACCTTACCATTAACTATATTATAGTCAACTTCCTGGGTAGTACCTGTATTAACTAAAGCTTCTACAGGATCTAAACGTCCTCCGGAATAACCTAAACGGTTACTGTCTATTAAGAAAAGATCAGCGGCTTTATCTTTTTTAATACTGCCAATTTCAGGTTGGTTTAATACATTGCTTCCGCCATTAGTAGCAATTGATAACACATCTTCCGAAGTAATGCTAGTAATACCATGGAAAAGTTTATGAAGTAAGTAGGCTAACTTTAACTCTAATATCATATTTGATCCATCATTACTAGCGCTTCCATCAACTGCTAAACTTAAGGGAACATTCTTTTTTAGCATAGATGGTACTTTTGCCACCCCTGAGGAAAGTTTCATATTTGAAGCTGGACAATGAGAAACTCCTGTTTTTGTTCTACTTAATTTTGCTATCTCAAATTCATTGAAAAATATTCCATGAGCATACCAGACATCTTCTCCAATCCAACCTAAGTCTTCCATTAAATCAAGTGGTCTTTTGCCAAAAGTATCTATACAAAACTGAGTTTCATCTTGAGTTTCAGCTAAATGGGTATGAGATAACACACCATATTCACGAGCTAATTTAATTGATTGTTTTAAAAGATCTTTTGATACAGAAAATGGTGAACAAGGTGCTAGTACAACTCTCTGCATTGAATATTTGTCACTATCATGGTATTTTTCTATTACTCTTTGAGAATCTTTTAATATTTCTTGATCAGTTTGTACAACTGAAGCAGGTGGCAAACCACCATCTTCTTCACTTAATGACATACTTCCTCTACTACCATGAAATCTAATACCTATTTCACGTGCAGCCTGAAACTGATAATCCATTAAGTTATCAGGTTGACTTTCTGGAAATACATAAAAGTGATCTACAGTTGTTGTACAACCTGTCTTTAATAACTCAGCTGAGGCTAATAAAGTACTATAATATACTGCCTCTGGTGTTAGTTTCGCCCAAATTGGATAGAGATACTTAAGCCATTCAAAAAGCTCTACTCCTTGTGCTTTTGGTAGATTCCTTGTCAGAGTTTGGTAGAAATGATGATGAGTATTAATTAAACCTGGAAATGCATAATACTCATCACCATCAATAATTTCATCTACTTTATCTTCATTTATATCAATATTTTTATCAATTTCTTTGATTTTGGGTCCTTCAATTAAAACATCTACATCTTTATATCTGTTTTTTTCATCATCCATTGTTATTAATTCTTTTATATTTTTAATTAATATTCTAGACATCTTTTCCACTCCTGTTAACCTTAGCTGCATCTTCAACAGCATCTAGAATCTGTTGATATCCTGTACATCTACATAGATTTCCTTCAATAGCTGTTTTTATCTCTTCTCTACTTGGATTTGGATTCTCATTTAAAAGTGCTTTTGCAGACATCAGCATTCCCGGTGTACAAAAACCACACTGTACAGCTTGATGGTCAATAAAAGCCTCTTGTAATGGATCCAATTGTCCATCAATTTCTAAACCTTCAACAGTTAGCACTTCACTACCATCAACCTGAAAAGTATAGACCATACATGAATTTACAGCCTTTTTATCTAAGATAACTGTACAAGCACCACATTCTCCAATACTACATCCTTCTTTTACACCAGTAAATTTTAATCTCTCTCTTAATGTATCAAGAAGTCTTTCATCTGAATCTACTTTCAAGTCATATTTTTTATTGTTTACTGTAAGAGTAACATCTAGTTTTTCCATTACTGCACCTCCTTGATAATTTCCTTAAGAGCTCTTTTTAATAAATTACCTACTACTGGTTTTTTATATGGAGTAGACCATCTAGTTCCGGTAATACTAACCATTTCTTCACCTGTTTTTTTAGCAACTTCTTCAAAGTTGATTTTATTAATTGGTTTTCCATTTAAAAATTCTTCTATCTTTTTAAATCTTATTGCTGTTGGTGTTGCTGATCCAAAAGCAATTCTTATATCATTAAATTTATTATCTCTAATACCGGTTATTACTGCCAGATTAATTCTTGCTATAGCTACAGCCTGTCTTCTTTTTACTTTTTGATAACTATTACAACATTTCCCTTTTAGATAAGGTACTTTAACTTCAATCATTATCTCATTTTCTTTTCGATCTGTTTTATAGGGTTCTGTTATAAATTCACTTAAAGGTAATTCTCGCTTACCATCAGTTGATTGCAATACTACTGTAGCATCTAATGCTATTAGAGCTGTAACCAAATCAGCAGCTGGAGAAGCATTATTTATGTTGCCACCAACTGTACCTCTGTTTCTAATTTGTGTAGAACCAATTACCTTAGCTGCTTTTTTTAATAAAGGTAATTTTTCATTTATTAAATCTGATTTTATAATATCTGAGTGTGTACATAAAGCTCCTAACTTTAAGTATTCACCATAGTCTTTTATTTCATTTAATCTTTTTAATGAAGATATATCTAATAGGTACTCAATATCTTTTATATCCTCACTTTCATTATTTATCATAACTAACATATCTGTTCCACCGGCTACTATTTCAACTTTATTTTTCTCATCAAGTATCTTTAAAGCCTGGTCTAAGTTATCTGCCTTTAATGCTTGAAACTCTAGCATAATTATTCTCCCCCTTTTGTTAAGTCTTTTCCAACAATAATCTTTTCTAATTTTAGAGGAAGTGATCTTATTCTTTTTTTAGTTGCATTTGCTACTGCATTT
>JBEPXG010000019.1:0-11374 GCA_041642015.1 Halanaerobiales bacterium | reverse complement strand
ATCTCTCATCCTAAAAGCAGGATGTTTCTTTCTCAATTCTATTAAACCTTTATAATAAAGAAAAGTATCAAAATATTTTGTCTTTCTTTCCCACTTTATCTGATTAATATGGTCACCTGCATTATAACTATTGTGGTTACCATATTTTGTTCTTAAAAATTCTTCGCCCCCCTGTATAAAAGGAACCCCTTGAGAAGTAAATATTATTGCTTGAGCTAAATGATCCATTTTGATTCTTTCTTTTTCTGGTGCCTTACTTACAGATTTATTAATCTTATCCCATAAAGATAGATTATCATGTGCACTAACATAATTAATTGTTTCTTCAGGTTTGTAAGTAAAATCTTCAATTTCAAAACTGTAATTAATACTTCCTACAATTCCTCGCCTTATATCATTGTAGGTTTCAAATTTACCATTAACATAGCCTTTTGTAAATCCATCCGTATCTCCCTTAATTGCATCTCTAAATCTATCATTAAAAAATCCAAATTTTTTATTTTTTTGAATTCCTTTATTAATCTTTTTTTCTTCAGGTAGATGAGGTGGCAAAGCTGCCCAAGGTTCACCATAGATTAATATATCCGGATTTATTTCATGAAGTTCTTTTTCAATTCTCATTACAATATCTTTATCCATTAAACCCATTAAATCAAATCTAAACCCATCTATGTGATACTCTTCTACCCAGTATTTTAACGAATCTATAATAAATTTACTAACCATTGGTCTTTCAGTAGCTATTTCATTTCCACAGCCAGAACCATTTGTTAAATAACAGTCATTTATTAAACGATAAAAATAACCTGGGGCTGTCTTCTGAAATGATGATTCCTCTGTATAATAAGTATGATTATAAACAACATCCATTATTACGCCAATATTGTTATCATGCAAACTTTTCACCATCTCTTTGAACTCTTTAATCCTTTGATATCCTTCTGGTTTATTTGCATAAGAACCTTCAGGTACATTATAATAATGAGGATCATAACCCCAATTATATTCATAACGATTTTGTTCATCTACAGTTGCATAATCAAAGACAGGTAATAAATGCACATGTGTAATTCCAAGTTCTTTTAGGTGATCTAAACCTGTACTTAATCCCTGATTATTAACTGTATTATCTTCAGTAAAAGCCAAATAGTCTCCTCTATTTTTAATTCCGGAATATGGTGAAGTAGAAAAATCTCTAACATGAACTTCATAGATAATAGAGTCTACAGGACTATCAATCTTTATAGGACTATCATTTTCCCATTCATAAGGATTTGTTTTTTCTAAATTAACTATTAGACCCATTTCACTGTTAGGTGCTAAACCTTTAGCATAAGGATCCACAGTTTTTTCAATTCTATTACCAAAATCTAAAGCAAATAGATAATACTTGCCAGCATAATTACCATCTAATTTAATTGCCCAAGTTCCATTTAGGTCTTTTTCCATATTAAATACTTCAAAAGGATCTGAATTTTTATAATAGTTATATATTTCAATTTTAACACTATTAGCTGTAGGTGCCCATAGCTTAATTTTAGTACTCTCTTTAGAATAAGTTACACCTAGATCATCACCATTATATATGAATTTTGGACTATACACTTCTTTTTCTAGATCAATAATTTCCATATAATTATATAACCCCTTTTATTGTTTTAAATAAATTTAAATTGCTTTATCCGAATTTTTCTTTATAATTTCTATAAAAAGATCCACTATTTCTGGATCAAATTGTTTTCCTTTATTATTCTTTAATTCTTCGATTGCTTTATTTTTCATTAATGCATCACGATAAGCCCTATTTGATGTCATAGCTGAATATGCATCTGCAACAGATATAATCCTTGAGATTAAGGGTATCTCTTTTTCGTTTAATCCTTCAGGATAACCTGTGCCATCCCATCTTTCATGATGATATAAGACATATTCTGCAATATCACTTAATCTTTTTGATTTAGATAATGACTCATAAGCCCAAACAGGATGATTCTTTATTAACTCATAATCTTTCGTTTTAAAATTATCTTTTTTATTTAAAACCATACTTGGAACAATAAGTTTACCTATATCATGTACCAGACCTGCCCAATAACTGTTTTCTATATCTTTTTTATTAAGATTTAGTTTAAGAGCAATACGTTTAGAAAGCTCAGCAACTTCTTCCGAATGACCTCCAGTATAACTATCATGTATCTCTAAAAATTTAATCATTGATAATATTATATCACGTTGGAACTCCCCCTGCAATTTATTGTATCTTTGGAAAGTATAAAAGGATTCAGCAATATTTCTAAAAGCTGTGAGAGTTTTGACTCCACTTTCAGAAAAATCTTTTTTACTACTACTATCTAAATCTAAAGATATACCGGCTAACATCTCTTCATCCACCACTAATGAAAATGTTAAAGACTGTTTAATATCTTGAGAAGCTTCTTTTAATAAATTATATTGATCTTCTAAAATCTTATTTTTATCATAAGATAACAAATCATTTATTATTTGGGGTTCTCTTTTGTGAATAGTATAAACATTTTTATCTATCGAAAGTAATTTTAATTTTTCCAAATTATGTCCAATAGCATCTACATACTTTACTTTATTATTAGTAACTTTATAAACACTACCATAATCACTTTTGGGAACCAACCTAAAAGCAGTCCTTAATAAATGAGATAAAAACTTTTCAGAATCATTAAATGTTTCTTTACTAATATTATTAATAAAATCAACCATTATCTTTAGATCTTCTGTTTGCTCATATAAATCTTTATATGATTCTTTCAAATCTTGATGTCCACTTTCTAACCTATTAGTATACTTGTTTAACTCTATATTCTTATTTTTTAATTCTTCTTGTGTTTTTCGCAAATTTACAAAATATTTCTTTAATAATAAATAAAAAATTAATCCAGTTATTAAAACATAGATTAATCCTTTATAAGTTTGCATTCTCATTATTATACTTTCCTGTGTAAATAATCTCAATAATAATTCATCAGAAAAGTATATCCATAAACCACCTAGAACAATATATATAATTATAAATTTATCTTCTTCTTTAAAATTCATTATTTATCATCCTAATAAAATTTTTTTAATCTTATTATATAACTTCAATATAATTAATATAATACCTTTAAGAAAGGTCTTTATAATATATTGAATAACTTATATGATAACAATATGATATTTTTCATTATGTTATTTCACGAATAATAGCATCAATAAATTTGCATATTTACTAATAGATTGTTATATTTAAAGTTAGGCAGTATATTTTTTAATATAAAAGTCGAAGATAAAATAATTAAATTTAATCAAATATAGAATACATTTTAGTTGTAAATTACAAGTCAGGAGGCTTACAAATGGATGATCCAGAAGTTAAACATATTTGTCTTTTAAATCCTCAGGGGAACTTTGATCCAGATAATAGTTACTGGACAAAACATCCAGATTTTGGAGGACAGTTAGTCTATGTAAAAGAATTAGCTTTAGCTTTAGCTAAAAAAGGAGTTAAAGTTGATATTATTACAAGACAAATACATGACGAAAATTGGCCTGAATTCTCACAAAAAATAGATAAATATCCTGAAAGTGATAAGGTTAGAATAATAAGAGTTCCGTTTGATGGAGAAAATTTTTTAAACAAAGAAGATTTATGGCCATATATAAATGAATATGTAAAAGAAATAATAGAATTTTATGATAATGAAAGTTCTTTTCCAGATTTAGCTATTAGTCATTATGGAACAGGTGGTATTAGTGGTTTATTATTAAAACTTAAAAAAAATATCCCTTTTATATTCACAGGTCATTCTCTAGGTGCTGAAAAGATGGAAAAATTAGATATTAATAAGTTTAATTTTACTGAATATAATACTAAATATAACTTCCATAGAAGGATTATTGCAGAAAGGCTTTCAATTAAATATTCGGATGCTATAGTTGCAAGTACAAATTTAGAAAAAGATGAAATATACAAACAGTCTATCTATGAAGATGTTATTGAAGAAAACAAATTTGTGATTACTCCTCCTGGAGTAAACACTGATATTTTTGATGGTAAATATTCTAAAAAGACCAAAGAAAAATTAAATGAAATTTTCAAAAGAGATTTGAATAAAGATCGAACTAAATTACCCTTTATATTAATAAACAGTAGGTTAACAAAAAAGAAAAATCACATAAAATTAGTTAAGGCTTATGTTGAAAATGATAAATTGCAAAAGGAAGCTAATCTTGCAATATCATTGCGAAATGTAGATAATCCCTTTGATGATTATTCCGAGTTGCAAGGTGAGGAAAAAAATATTCTTGACCAAATTATGAAGCTAATCTATAATAATAATTGTTCAGATAAAGTTACAATGTTCTCTGTTGATACACAAAAAGATTTGGCTGAAACATATTCTTATTTTGCTGAAAAAAATTCTATATTTTCTCTACCTTCTATTTATGAAACTTTTGGCTTAACATTAATAGAAGCAATTGCTTCAGGTCTTCCTGCTGTGGTTACAAAAAATGGAGGTCCAGCAGAAGTTGTTCAAAAAGGAAAATATGGTATTTTAATTGATCCTAATGATTCCGAAAACATTGCTGAGAAACTACTTTCTTTATTAACAGATGATGAAAAATGGAATGAGTTGCATAAGTCAGGTATTGAATATATAAAAGATAAGTATTCTTGGGATAATACTGCAAATGATTATTTGAAGCTAATTCATAAAATCATAACTAATAAATCCGAATATAACATAGATAAATACGATATTCCAGATTATTATACTGTACCTGATTCAAAAAATGATTCAAGATTACTAGATCGCTTTTTAAGAATATGGAAGAATTCATAGATAGTATTATTTAAAAATTATATATAGGAGAGTGTTTTAAATGATTACAAAAGACAAACGTAAAAAAGTTGCTTATTTTTGTATGGAATATGGTCTAAATAACAACTTTAGAATTTATGCTGGAGGATTAGGAATTTTAGCAGGAGATATATTGAAAGCTGCTAAAGAATACGATTTCCCTATTTTTGGAATAGGTATTTTATGGCTTGAAGGATATACCAAACAACTAATCGATGAAAATGGAAGACCTTATGACAAATATCCAAAAAATGAATATATCTATAATTATCTTGAAGATACAGATGTTACAGTTACTGTCAATGTTAAAGGTAATGATATCAAACTTAAAGTCTGGAAACTTGAAACTGATGATATGAACCCACTATATTTATTAGATTCTAACTTAGAAGAAAATGGTAAATATAATTGGATTACTCAAAGACTTTATGCCTGGGGAGAAGAAGAACGCATAGCACAAGAAATAGCTCTTGGTATTGGCGGTATTAAAGCAATACGTAAATTAGGACTAAATGTAGATGTTTATCACTACAATGAAGGTCATGCAGTATTTGCTGGTACAGAGATGATTAAAGAAAAAATGGAGAATGGTCTTAAATTTGAAGAAGCTTTAAAAGCAGTAAGAAATAAAACTGTTTTTACTACCCACACTCCTGTTAAAAAGGGTAATGAAGTCCATCCTCATAACCTTTTAAAAGAAATGGGAGCATATAACGGTTTAACAGAAAATCAAATGAAAAGAATTGGTAATGATCCATTTAGTAATACCGTTGCAGGTTTAAGACTTGCAAAAATATCAAATGGAGTTGCCCAACTACATGGTGTAACTGCAAGGAATATGTGGGAACATATTACTGATACTTCACCAATCAAAGCAATAACAAATGGTGTCCATAGAAAGTCATGGGTTGATTCTAGAATATATAAAACATTTGAAAATGGTGATGATTTAATTCCAGTACATCAACAGTTAAAATCTGAATTGATTAATTATGTTAATGATAAGACTGGCGCTAAACTGGATAATGATAAATTATTAATTGGATTTGCAAGAAGAGCTGCTCCTTATAAGAGAGCTGATCTTATTTTCAGTAAAATGGATCTAATTGGACCATATTTAGAACAGGGTAAAATCCAAATAATTTTCTCTGGTAAGGCTCATCCTCTTGATGACAAGGGAAAAGATCTTGTTGCAAAAATTATAAAGATGACAAAAAAATATCCTAACAGTGTGGTATTTTTAGAAGATTATAGTATTGAAACTGCTCAAATGCTAACAAGAGGAGTAGATGTATGGCTTAATAATCCTCGCCGACCTAAAGAAGCAAGTGGTACTTCAGGTATGAAAGCTGCAATGAATGGAGTATTAAACTTTAGTATTTTAGATGGTTGGTGGCCTGAAGCTTGTCAACATGGAATGAATGGTTGGCAATTTGGTGATGGCTATGTAGGAGAAAACCAAGATAACCATGACAGGGACTCCTTATATAGGGTATTATTAAATGAGGTACTTCCTACTTATTATGAAAATAAAGATCAATGGGAAGAAATGATGAATAATAGTATAGAAAGTACTTATGAAGATTTTTCCGCACTAAAAATGATAGAAAACTATTATCTTAAAATGTATAGAAAGATCAAATAACAAAAAGCTAAACCATAAAGCTCCTAATATGAAGTGTATCATTTCATTTAGGAGCTTTTTTTCAATTAATATTCTTTTCAAAAAGCTTTTTAACACCAACCAGATATCATATTTTGACATTATTAATTTTATTTATTATAATTTAGTTGATATGTCAACTAAATTTGCGAGGTGTTAAAATTGTCAAATCATCATATTGGTAAATACTTAAGTATAGCACATCGTACTCATACAAAATTAATTGATAAAATATTTAAAAGTAAATTCGATTTAAATTATGGGCAAGTCTTTATTTTATCAAAAATTTATGAAAATAATTCTATAAATCAGCATAAATTATGTGATGAATATAGTTTGGATAAAGCTGGTGTTGGTAGAATATTAAAAAAACTAGAAGAAAAAAACTTCATAAAAAGAAAATCAGATCCAGAAGATAAAAGAAGCAAAAAAATATATTTAACTAAAAAATCAAAAAATGTAAAAGCAATGTTTTTCAAACTTTTTGATAAAATTGAAGAACAAATAAAAAAAGATTTATCAAAAGAAGAAATAGATACTTTAATAAATTTACTAAAAAAAGTTCAAGTGAATTTGGATACACTGGAGGGATAGTATGTCTTTAGAAACAAAATCGGAAAAAATGGGAACAGAAAAAATAGGTAGGTTATTATTTAGACTTTCTGCTCCAGCGATAATTGGAATGTTAATCCAAGCTTTATATAATATTGTAGATAGTATATATGTTGGTCGTTTAAGTACCGAAGCTTTATCTGCACTATCGGTTTCATTTCCAATTCAAATGTTTTTAATATCAATTGGAGTAGGTACAGGTGTTGGGACTAGTTCATTAATTTCAAGACTTTTAGGTCAAGGAAATAAAAAAAGAGCAAATAATGTAGCAGAACATGTCTTTTTTATTGCTATAATATACGGAATTGTTGTAGGAATAATAGGAGTGTTTTTTACAGAAAATATAATTAACATATTTACAAATGATCCTGTATTAATTGATTTAGGACAAAGATATATTAGAATAATATTAGTTGGTTCAATGGCAATATTTATTCCTGCTACCTTTAATTATATACTTCGTGGAGAAGGAAATACATTTATTCCTATGCTAACTATGGTAATCGGAGCAGTTTTAAATATGATCTTAGATCCATTATTAATTTTTGGAATCGGATTTTTCCCAAAATTAGGAGTTGCAGGAGCTGCTTATGCAACAGTTTTTTCAAGAATAATTGGTGGTATATTTATTATCTTCATTTTATTTAGTGATAAAAATGAATTAACCCTTAAATTAAAGGATTTTAAATTTGATTTTCAAATTATAAAAGAGATCTATCAAGTTGGTTTACCTGCAATGCTTAATCGCTTACTTTTTAGTACTGCAATGGTATTTATTAATCTCATACTGGGAGCATTTAACTCTACTGCAATAGCAGTAATGGGCATAATTTTTAGAATGCAGTCATTTTTCTTGATGATGGTATTTGGTTTAAACCAAGGTTATTTACCTATTGTAGGCTATAATTATGGTCATAATAATCCATCTAGAATGAAAAAAACTATTCTTTTAGGGAATGCTACTTCTCTTTTCTTTGGTTTAATTGGTTTTACAATTTTTCAATTATTTCCTGAAGTAATGTTAAGATTATTTAATAGTGATCCAAAATTGCTTGAAATTGGAGTACCTGCCTTAAAAAGAGTAAGTATTTCATACTTTTTTATGGTTTTAAATATTACTGGTGTATCTACTTTCCAAGCTATTGGTAAAGGAATGCCAAGTCTTGTAATTACGTTTTTAAGACAAGCAATATTTTTAGTACCAGGTATGTATATACTGGGACAGTTATTCGGTTTAGAGGCAACTTGGTTTTCATTTCCTCTTGCAGAATCTATCAGTTTTGTAATTATGATTACATGGCTTATTTATATTTTAAAAGATGCTATATATAATATGAGAGAAAGAATGGCTAACAATACTTCAAAATGATAATTTAATTTTAAAAAACCATCCCCTTAATAAGGGAATGGTTTAATTTTTCTTTTATATTTTTACTAACATCGAATCAATTAAATCTTCTTTTACTTTCTTTCCTTCTAAGTATTCTACAACTTCTAAAGCAAATTCAAGTGCTACCCCTGCTCCTCTTGATGTTATAATATTACCATCTTTAACTACTCTTTCTTCTTTATAATTACATGAAGGTACTTCTTTTTTAAAGCTAGGATAACTCGTCGCATTTATATTTTCTAAAATTCCAGCAGTTTCTAAAACCATTGGAGCAGCACATATTGCTGCAACCATTAGTTTGTTTTCATTAATTTGTCTAACAAATTTTAATATCTGAGAGTTTTCTTTTAAATTTTGAGCACCAGGCATACCTCCTGGTAATAATATTCCATCAAATTCTTCTATTTTGATTTGTTTTATTCTTTTATCTGCAATTACTGGAATATTGTGCGCCCCCTTTACATCGATTGAATTCAAGCTTACAGTTACAACTTCAATTCCCGCTCTTCTTAATACATCTATACTTGTAATAGCTTCTATTTCTTCAAATCCAGGTGCTAAAGGTACTAATACTTTTTTACTCATCTAATCCACTCCTTTAGTATTAATATAAATATTTGTTTACTTCCTCCTCTAAGTTAACATCATCTTTAAAATGAATTGTTTTAAAGTTTAATTTTTGAGCACTTTCTATATTCTTCAAACTGTCATCAATAAACAGTGTATTTTGGGAATCTAAATTATACTTTGATAGTAGTAGCTTATAGATTTTATCTTCAGGCTTAATTGTTTTTACTTGATATGAAATTACGTCTCCATTAAAAAAATCAAAAAATCTATATTTACTTTTAACTTTCAAAAAAGCTTCTTTATGAAAGTTAGATAATATATATAAGTTTATATTCTTTTTATATAATTGTTAAAATTTCGTTTTTGTTCTTAGGTTGCCTATAAATAAATTTACTTATTGCGTCCTTTTTAGAAATCGTTCCTCTATCAAGCATTATCCATTCTTCTGAATTGAAAATATTATCATAAATTTCTTCTCTTTTTCTATCATCAAATACATAATCATTAATTATATTTTCAGGAGTAAAATCTAATAAAACATTGCCAAGATCAAAAACTATATTATCAATCATTAAAAATCTCCTCTTTTAAAACTTTTCATTCTTTTTATCCTTTATCCTTTCAAAAATCAATCCTATAATTAATAATATTATACCTATAATGATTCCAAAGATTCCTACTTTTATAATTATACTTACTTCAGTATCAATAAATAATTCAATAAATAAATGGTATATCCCATTACCAATAAGCAAAACTGCTGCTAATACTAAAATAATAAAACCAATATTTTTAATATTCAAGGATGATCCCCTCCTTTAAAATCAGTCTATAAAATCAATAATAAGTTGGATTGTCTTTTCCCACTGTTCTTGTTTTGAAATCAAGCTTTGCCCATCACCTTTTTGAGGACCATAATTCCCAAAACCAGAATGATTTCCACCTTCAATAATTTTATAAACTGTATCTGAAGGTAAATTATTTTTTGAACTTTCATATTTATCCCAGTTAATTATCTTGTCTTCACTAGCTGTTATTGATAAAACATCTAATTTTTTATTTGAAAAATCTATATCATCAGAAACATAAGAGGACAATAATATAAGACCTTTTATAGAATCTAAGTTTTCATAGTTATTATATATAAAACTTCCAGCCATTGCTCCCCCTAAAGAATGACCAATTAGATACCATTTCTCAATATCGTTATTAACTTTATCTAGAATGATTTGAGCTCTATCAGTATCTAAAACAGCTAAATCTAACGGCATTTTTATCAAATAAACTGGATAACCTCTCTCACTGAGAAGATAAGATAAAGGTGCATAAGATCTCTCATCTACTCTACCACCAGGATAAAATATAAATGCTTTATTATTTGTATTGTTAGATTTAAATTCATAATATTTATCATAAGCAACAACATATTCTTCTTTTAAATATTGTTTATTATTTTCTAGTGGTTTATAGCTTGAGTTGACAAAATATAGTAACCCGGCTGCAATAATTAAAATCATTACAATAAATACATATATTATTTTTCGTTTTTTCATCATGTTATTCCTCTTTTTTTAAAAGTGGTTATTTAAATATTTCTATATTATTAATAGTTTCCCTTTATTATATAGAAAAAACCCCGTGGTTTACGGGGTAGCAATATCTATTCGACAAGAAATATAAAGTCATCTTGATAATCAATTTTAACTGTTGATTCTTCTTTAATATCTCCTTCAAGCAACTTCATTGCTAACGGATCTTTTAAATATTTTTGTATAACCCTATTAATAGGACGTGCACCATAAGTTGGGTCATAGCCTAATTCCATAATTTCTTTTTTAGCATCTTCAGTAACTGTTATATCTAGGTTTCTTTCTGATAACATTTCTCTAAGATCATCTATTTTTATATCTACAATATTTAAGAGATCATCTTTGCTTAAAGAATGAAATATGATCTTTTCATCTACTCTGTTTAAAAACTCTGGCCTGAAATGATTTTTTAATGCTTGAGATACTCTTTTATTCATTTCTTCTTCATTTTCAAGGTCTTGAATGTAATCTGAACCAATATTTGAGGTCATAATGATTACAGTATTTTTAAAGTCAACTTCATTACCCTGACTATCTGTTAATATTCCATCATCAAGAATTTGTAACAAGATATTAAATACATCTTGATGTGCTTTCTCTATTTCATCTAATAAAATTACTGAATAAGGCTGTCTTCTGATCCTTTCAGTTAATTGACCACCTTCTTCAAAAC
>JBEPXG010000018.1:0-11435 GCA_041642015.1 Halanaerobiales bacterium | reverse complement strand
ATTTGAAATATCAGACAAATGACTTTTATATAATGCTTTATTAATACCTTTTTTAAGAGAAACTCTTGTTACATCAATTAATTTCTGAGCTTCTTTTGATACTTTTCCTACTGGAAAAGTTCGGGCAGCATCTCCATTAAATCCTTTATAAAAAGTTCCAATATCCAAACTAACAATATCTCCTTCTTTTAAAATTCTATCTTTACTAGGAATACCATGTACTACTTCATCATTTATTGATACACAAACTGAAGCAGGATATCCTCTATAACCTTTAAAAGAAGGTTCAGCTCCATGTTGTCTTATAAACTCATCACCTTTTTTATCAATCTCTTGAGTAGATATTCCAGGTTTTATGAATTCTTTTAAATATTCATGAGTTTCTGCAACAATTTTATTTGCATCTCTCATAAGATTTAACTCTCTCGATGATTTAATAGTTATCATAACACCTGCTCCTCAACGATATTAACAATTTTAGTAAATACTTCATCTATTCCAGCATCACTTTTTACCATGGCAAGCTTATCTTTTTCTTTATAAAAGTTTACTAAACTCATAATCTTAGCTTCATTTACTTTTAATCTTTCTTTTACAACTTCTTCTTTATCATCAGTGCGTTGGATTAATTTCCCACCACATTTATCACATATACCTTCTTCTTTAGGTGGATTGTATTCTAAATGATATATAGCTCCACAGTTACTACAAGTTCTTCTTAATGTTAATCTTTTAATTAGTTCTTCTCTAGTAACATTAATATAAAAAGCTAAATCTAATGACCGATCCATCTCATCCAGCATGTCATCTAATGCTTCTGCTTGATTTATAGTCCTGGGGAATCCGTCTAGAATAAATCCTGCTTTACAATCTTTTTGTTTTAATCTTTCTCTCACAATATTATTAGTAATCTCATCCGGCACTAGACCGCCAGAATCAATTATCTCTTTGGCTTTTTTACCGAGTTTTGATTCATTTTTTATTGCAGTTCTAAATATATCTCCTGTTGAAATATGGGGTATATTATATTTTTTACTAAGTTTTTTGGCTTGTGTGCCTTTACCTGCACCCGGTAAGCCAAGCATTATAAGATTCATCTTCTTCCCCCTTTTCATTTATATTATTTCATAAAGCCTTCATAGTGTCTCATTAATAGATGTGATTCAATTTGCTGCATTGTTTGTAATGCTACACCGGTCATAATCAATACGGATGTACCACCGAAACTAATATTAACACCTGTCAATGGACCCATTGCAAAAGGTAACATAGCAACTATTGTTAAGAAAAAAGCACCTGCTAATGTTACTCTTACTAATATTCTGTCTAAATAATTAATTGTTGCTTTACCTGGGCGAATACCTGGAATAAAACCACCATTTTTCTGCATGTTTTCTGCTACTTCTTCAGGATTGAATGTAATAGCAGTATAAAAATATGTGAAAAATAGGATCATTAAACCATATAATATCAGATAAAGAGTTGAACCAGGTTGTATCATAGAAGAAATACTTTGTGCCCAATCAAAAGGTAACACCTGTGCAATTACTCCCGGGAACATTAATACAGATGAAGCAAATATTACGGGAATAACTCCAGCTTGGTTAACTTTCATAGGTATATGAGTGCTTCTTCCACCGTATACTTTTCTACCAACTATTCTTTTTGAGTATTGAACCGGAATCCTTCTTTCGCCTTCTTGTACAAATATAATTCCAGCAACAATAACTACTGCAAATACAACAAAAAGTAATATGTTTAAAATAGAAATACTTCCAGCTGAGAACAATCTATATGTGCTTACTATTTCTCCTGGGAATCTTGAAATAATTGAAGTAAAAATTATAATAGAAATACCATTACCGATACCCTTATCATTAATTTGTTCTCCTAGCCACATTAAGAAAGCTGTTCCTGCTGTCAAACTGACAACAATAACTAAAAGATCAAAAAATGTTGGATTAGGTATTGCACCAAAACGATTGATATATGATGTTATACCAATACCCTGAATAACAGCTAATACAATTGTTCCATATCTAGTATATTGAGCAATTTTCTTTCTACCTTCAGCACCTTGTTTAGATAATTCTTCTAATTTAGGTATTACTACAGTTAATAGATTTAGAATAATTGAAGCTGTAATATATGGTGTAATACTCATTGCAAAAATAGTAAAGTTTCTTAAAGCACCACCAGCAAATAAATCTAGAAAATCAAATACTCCACCAATTCCTCCTTGAAATAGTTGTTCCTGTAAAATGCTAACATCTACTCCTGGAACTGGTATATGAGCACCTAATCTGTATACAACCATCATTCCTAAAACAAATAATACTTTTTTTCTAAGTTCTTTTACCTTGAAAATATTCTTAAAAGTCTGTAACAACTTATATCACCTCAGCCTTTCCCCCGGCGTTTTCGATCTTTTCAACGGCGGATTTACTGAAGGCATGTGCTTTAATAGTTAAGTTTTTAGTAATATCACCTTTGGCTAATACTTTAACGCCATTTTTTGCAATATTATCAATTAATCCTCTTTCTTGCATTAATTCGGGAGTAATTTCTGTGCCCTCATCAAAATTATTTAATTGATAAACATTTACAACATTATATTGTTTTTTGAAAATATTATTAAATCCGCGTTTCGGAAGCTTTCTAAATAAAGGTGTTTGTCCACCTTCAAAAGTTGGTCTAATTTTGTTACCAGACCTTGAGTTTTGTCCGTTAGCTCCGCGTCCAGAGGTATAACCTCTTCCAGACCCAGTACCACGACCTACTCTTCTTTTTCTTTTTTTAGAACCTTTTGCGGGTTTTAAGTCATGTAAGTTCATAACGTAGCGCACCTCCTTAATTATCCAAGAATTTCTTCTACAGTTTTTCCTCTTAATCTTGCTACATCTTCTGCTGATTTTAATTCCTCTAAACCAGTCATTGTAGCATTAACCATATTTATAGGATTTGAAGAACCAAGTGATTTTGTTAAGATATCATTGATTCCTGCTAATTCTATTACCGCACGTACTGGTCCACCTGCAATAACACCTGTACCCTCAACAGCAGGTTTTAATAAAACTCTTCCTGCGCCAAATACTCCTGTTATTTCATGTGGAATAGTAGTTTCAACAATAGGCACTTTAATTAAGTGCTTTTTAGCATCATCTACACCTTTTCTTATTGCTTCTGGTACTTCATTTGCTTTTCCAATGCCAGCTCCAACATGGCCGTTTGAATCTCCAACAACCACTAGAGCGCTAAAGCTGAAATTACGTCCACCTTTTACAACTTTAGCAACACGATTTATATTAACTACTCTTTCGTCTAAATCCAATTTTTCTGGATCAATCTTGCTCATGGATTCGCCTCCTTCGTTAAAATTTTAATCCTTCTTCTCTTGCTGCTTCTGCAACTGCTTTTACACGTCCGTGATATTTATATCCGGCTCTGTCAAAAACAACCTCATTTATATCATTTTCTAATGCTCTTTTTGCAACCAATTCACCGACTTTTTTAGCAGCTTCTACATTACCACTATGGTCTAATTGATCACGTAATTTTTCATCAACTGTAGATGCAGCAACAAGAGTATGTCCAGTTAAATCATCTATAATCTGAACGTACATATTTTTCAAACTCCTGTTTACAACCATTCTTGGTTTGTTAGGAGTACCTGTTATCTTATTTCTTATTCTGAAGTGCCTTCTTTTTCTGGCAGACCTCTTATCCATAATTATCACTCCCTTCAATTAACCGGTTTTACCAACTTTTCTTCTAATGTGTTCATCTACATATTTAACACCTTTACCTTTATATGGTTCAGGTTTTCTTGTTTCTCTTATATTAGCTGCGACATCACCGACTAACTGTTTATCATAACCAGATACAGTTATTATACTTTTTTCTACATCAAATTTAATTCCTTCAGGTGCTTCGATTTTAATAGGATGTGAATATCCTACTTCAAGTACTAAATTACTTCCTTGAACTTTTGCATTATATCCTACACCTACTAATTCTAATTTTTTTGAAAATCCTTCAGTTACACCTTTAACCATTCCTTCAATTAAACTACGAATTAATCCGTGTTGAGAACGGTCATCTTTACTATCTGAAGGTCTTTTTACAACAACAGCATCATCTTCAATATTTATATCAAATAAAGGATCGAAATCTCTAGTGATTTCTCCCTTTGGTCCTTTAACAGTTACCTTGCTTCCATCAATATTAACATTAACTTTTTCTGGGATGTCAACAGGTTGTTTACCTATACGGGACATTAAATTCACCTCCAGCTATTTTCTAGCAAAATCGTATTTTTACCATACGTAGCAGAGAACTTCTCCACCTACGCCTTCTTTACGAGCTTCTTTATCAGTTAATACTCCTTGAGATGTTGAAATAACAGCTATTCCTAAACCTCCGAGTACTCTTGGAATCTCATCTTTATTTACATATACTCTTAAGCCAGGTTTACTAATTCTTTTTATTCCTGTAATTACTTTTTCGTAATCTTTACCATACTTCAAATAAACTCTAACTTTATTTTGAGGATAATTATCTATAATTTTATATTCTTTGATAAAACCTTCATCTTTTAAAGTTTTTGCAATATTAATCTTTAAATTCGAAGCAGGTATATCAACAACATCTTTATTTACACTATTGGCATTACGGATACGTGTTAACATATCTGCAATCGGATCAGTAATATTCATTAAGCCATCCTCCTTCCTGATTTTACCAACTTGCTTTTTTAACTCCAGGTATTTCACCTTTATGTGCTAATTCTCTGAAACAAATTCTACAGAGATCAAATTTTCTTATATAACCTCGAGCTCTTCCACATCTACTACATCTATTTACTTTTCTAGTAGAATATTTAGGCTCTTTGTTAGCTTTCTCGACTAATGCCTTACGGGCCATAAAATTAATCCCTCCTTATTGTTGGACTATTTTTTAAATGGCATACCCATTAATCTTAATAATTCAAAGGCTTCTTCATCAGTTTCTGCTGATGTTACAATTGTGGCTTCTACACCATGAACCTTATCTACATCATCAATATTGATTTCTGGGAATACTATGTGTTCATTCAGTCCAAGACTATAATTTCCTCTACCATCAAATGCATCTGGAGAAATACCTCTAAAGTCTCTTACACGTGGATATGTGATATTAATTAATTTGTATAAAAATTCATACATATACTCACCACGCAAAGTTACTTTAACACCGATCGGCATTCCCTCACGTATTTTAAAGTTCGCTATAGCTTTTTTAGCTCTAGTTACTGACGGTTGTTGTCCAGTAATTGTAGCGATATTTTCTACAACTTGATCTAATAGTTTAGGATCTTCTTTTGCCTCTCCAATCCCAACATTTACAACTATTTTTTCAACTTTTGGTGCTTCCATTACATTATTGTAATTAAATTTTTCAACTAATTGAGGTAATATTTCTTCTTTATATTGTTCGGCTAAAACAGACATCCAATAACCTCCTTCCAGTTAAATCTATTTATCTATTACTTCGTCACAGCTTTTACATATTCTTACTTTTTTACCGCTGTCCAAAACATCTACACCGATACGAGATCTTTCGTCACAGCGAGGGCATACGAGCATAACGTTAGAAATATGAATAGGGGCTTCATTTTCAATAATTCCGCCCTGTGGCATATCCTGGGTAGGACGCATATGTCTACTGACAATATTAATTCCTTCCACGATAACACGATCTTCTTCACGATCTACACTTAATACTTTGCCTCGTTTGCCTTTATCTTTACCATATATAACTTCAACAGTGTCATCTTTTTTAATTCTCATTAAACTCCCCCCTCTATAATACCTCAGGTGCTAAGGAGATAATTTTCATGTAATTTTTATCTCTCAATTCACGTGTTACAGGTCCAAAGATACGGGTACCTGTTGGATTATCATTATTATCTATAATTACAGCTGCATTTTCGTCAAATTTTATATATGAACCGTCTTTTCTTTTCATTTCTTTTTTAGTTCTTACAATCAAAGCAGTAACTACTTCGCCTTTTTTGACCATACCGTCTGGTATTGCTTCTTTTACAGAAGCTATTACTTTGTCACCGATACCGGCATATCTTTTTCTTGAACCACCCAGTACTTTTATACATAAAAGTTCACGGGCTCCAGAGTTATCGGCAACCTTAAGTCTACTTTCAGACTGAATCATTTAGAACCCTCCTCATCTATAATGAACATTATTTTGCTTTTTCAATAATTTCTAAAACTCTCCATCTTTTTGCCTTACTTAAAGGACGAGTTTCTATAATACGTACTTTGTCACCCTCATTACATTCATTGTTTTCATCATGAACTTTATATTTTTTAGTTTGTTTTACAACTCTTTTATATAAAGGGTGTTGAGTTTTACGTTCAACAGCAACTGTGACAGTTTTATCCATCTTGTCACTGGCAACAAAACCAGTACGTATTTTCTTGTTTGTATTAATTTCTGCCATAATCAATCTCCTTTCTTAAACAATCTATGCTTGGTTAATTCCAAGATCTTGTTCGCGTTTTATAGTTTTAATGCGAGCAATTATTCTCTTAACCTCACGAATTCTAGTAGGATTATCTAATTGTGCAGTCGCATGTTGAAATCTCAGATTAAATAACTCTTCTTTGAATTCTCTCAACTTTTGATCTAATTCAACATTAGTTAAATTTCTCAATTCATCAGCTCTCATTGGACTCACCATCCGTTTCATCTCGTTTCACAAATTTAGTTTTTATTGGTAGTTTATGAGCAGCAAGCCTCATAGCTTCCTTAGCAACTTCTTCTGGTACACCCGCTAATTCAAACATAATCCTACCGGGTTTTACAACAGCAACCCATTTCTCAGGGGCACCTTTACCACTACCCATTCTTGTTTCTGCAGGTTTTGCGGTTACAGGCTTATCAGGGAATATCTTTACCCATACCTTTCCGCCTCTTTTAATATATCTAGTTAAAGCAACACGAGCAGCCTCAATCTGACGATTAGTAATCCAGTGAGGTTCAAGTGCACGCAGTCCGTATTCACCAAATGAAATATCGGTTCCTCTTACTGCTTTACCTTTCATTCTGCCTCTTTGTTGTTTACGATGTTTAACCCTTTTAGGTACTAACATTTAGAGACCTCCTTTCAAGCAATTCTATTATTCAGTATCTACTTCAGGTAATATTTCACCTTTATTAATCCAAACTTTAATACCTATTTTACCGTATGTTGTATCTGCTTCAGCAAAACCATAATCTATATCAGCTCTTAGAGTATGAAGAGGTACACTACCTTCTTGGTAACCCTCAGTTCTAGCCATTTCTGCTCCACCTAAACGGCCACTACTCATTATTTTAAATCCTTCAGCTCCCATTTTCATTGCTCTATCCATTGCTTTTTTCATAGCTCTTCTAAAAGAAACTCTTTTTAAAAGCTGTTGTGCAATGTTCTCGGAAACTAATTGAGCATTTAATTCTGGTTTATCAACTTCTACAACATTTATTTGAACAGTTTTTCCTGTCATATTTTCAATTTCTTTTCTTAATGCATCAACTTCAGATCCGCCTCTACCAATTACCATTCCTGGACGGGCAGTATGAACATCAAGCTTAAGTCTATTTGCAGCTCTTTCAATAACTACTCTAGAAATTCCAGCTTCAAACATTTTACTCTTTATATGTTCTCTAATTTCTATATCTTCATGTAATAGTTTTGAATAGTTATCTTTGTCAGCATACCATTTAGCTTCCCAATCTTTAATAACTCCTACACGAAGACCATGTGGATTTACTTTTTGACCCAAATTTAACCCTCCTTCTTCTCTTCAAGAATTACGGTAACATGACTAGTCCTTTTATTTATTGGACTTGCCTGTCCCATTGCTCTCGGACGAAACCTTTTCATTGTAGGTCCTTCGTCAACGAAACATTTTGATACATATAAATCATCAACAAACATATCGTGATTGTTCTCTGCATTTGCAATCGCTGAGTTAAGAACTTTTTCTATAATTTTTGAAGATTTATTAGGTGTGTTTTTTAATATACCTATTGCCTCTCCAATATCTTTCCCTCTTATCAAGTCAATTACTCTTCTAGATTTACGCGGGGAAACTCTCACATATTTGGCAACAGCTTTAGCTTCCATAATATAAACCCCCCTTTAGTGTTTATTTAAGTGTAGTAGAGCGTTCAGTATGTCTACTGTGTCCTCTAAATATTCTAGTAGGTGCAAATTCTCCTAATTTATGTCCTACCATTTCTTCAGTTATAAATATTGGCACATGTTTTCTACCATCATGAACAGCTATTGTATGGCCAACCATATTTGGAAAAACGGTTGAACTACGTGACCATGTCTTTATAACTTCTTTTTTTCCAGATTCATTTAATTCTTCTATTTTATCCATAAGTTTCTCTTGAACAAATGGTCCTTTATTAATAGATCTAGCCATAAAATTATACCTCCTTTAACCTCTATCTTTTCTTGGTCTTACGGGACCTGATAATATACTTATCAGATTTTTTTGTTTTACGTGTCTTTTTACCCATAGTTTTTTGTCCCCAAGGAGTAACTGGATGACGTCCTGCAGGTGATTTACCTTCACCACCACCGTGTGGGTGATCATGAGGATTCATTACTACACCACGAACAGAAGGTCTTTTACCTTTCCATCTACTACGGCCAGCTTTACCCAGGGTAATATTTTCATGATTAATATTACCAACCTGTCCTATAGTAGCTTTACATTCTTGCCTAATTAAGCGAACTTCACTTGAAGGCATTTTAACATGAGCAAACTTTCCTTCTTTAGCTAAAATTTGTGCATTTACACCAGCAGATCTAGCAATTTGACCACCTTTACCAGGTTGTAGTTCTACATTGTGTACTATTGTACCTACCGGTATATCCTTTAATTTTAAAGAATTACCTGGGATTATGTCAGCAGTTTCTCCAGAAATAACTGAGTCTCCAACAGTTAATTTGTCTGGGGCTAAAATGTATCTTTTTTCTCCATCTGCATATGTTAATAATGCTATTCTTGCAGTTCTATTTGGATCATATTCAATTGCAGCTACTTTTGCAGGTATATTATCTTTGTCTCTTTTAAAATCAATTATTCTATAACGTCTTTTATGACCTCCACCTCTTCTTCTTGAGGTAATCCTTCCATTTACATTTCGTCCACCAGTTTTATGAAGTTTAGTTAATAAACTTTTTTCTGGTTCTTTTTTTGTAATTTCTTCAAAAGAAGAAACGGTCATATATCTCCTGGAAGGAGTTGTAGGTTTAAAGGTCTTGATAGCCATTGTGTTCCCTCCTTTAACAATAAATATTAGAGTCCTTCAAATATTTCTATTGAGTCTCCTTCAGCTAATCTAACCAAAGCTTTTTTCCAACTTGCAGTTCTTCCTTCATTTCTACCAAGTCTACGTTTTTTTCCACGCATATTCATGGTATTAACATTGTCTACTTTTACATTAAAAATTTCTTCTACAGCTTTTCTTATTTCGACTTTATTAGCTTTTTTTGCAACTTTAAATGTATAAGTATTACTTTCTTCCATTTTTAACATGCTGTTTTCAGTTATCACAGGTTTTATTAAAACATCTCTAGGATCTTTCATTCTCCCAGCACCTCCTCAATCTTTCTAACAGCCTCTTCAGACATTAAAATCATTTCATTGTTTAAAAGATCGTAAGTGTTCAACCCATCTAAAACTAATGTCTTTACATGAGGAATATTACGTGCTGATAAATATGTTTTTTCATCTTTACCAGGAAGTACAATAAGTACTTTTTTATCTTTTAAACCTAATTCTTCTAATAAATTAACCATATTTTTAGTTTTAACTTCATCCATTTTAAGTTCATCTAAGATCATAATTCCATCATTTTGAACTTTATCACTTAAAACAGATTTTACAGCTAATCTTTTCATTTTTTTGTTAACTTTTTTATTATAAGAACGTGGTTTTGGTCCGAAAGTAATACCGCCTCCAACCCATAATGGGGAGCGAATACTACCATGTCTTGCACGGCCTGTACCTTTTTGTCTCCAAGGTTTTCTACCGCCACCTCTTACTTCACTTCTAGTTTTGGTAGAAGCATTACCACCTCTTATTTTTGCTAATTGAGCTGTAACAACTTGATGTACAACATCTTCTTTTATATCACTATTAAATATATCATCTGATAAATCAATATCAGCTATTTTTTCACCATTGGTGTTATATTTAACTGCCTGAGGCATTGTAAGTCCTCCTTTCTATCCATCAACTTTTTACTTTTCTAATCCAATAAGTGACACTATAGTTTTCTTTGGACCAGGAACTGATCCTTTTACTAATATTACTTTTCTTTCAGGGTCAACTTTTACAACTTCTAAATTATGAACAGTAGTTTTATCATGGCCCATTCTTCCAGGCATCTTTTGACCTTTAAATACTCTAGAAGCATCAACAGCTCCTATAGATCCAGGTGCTCTATGGAAGTGTGAACCGTGAGTTTTTGGTCCTGCACTATGGTTCCATCTCTGTATATTACCAGAGAAACCTTTACCTTTTGAAACCCCTTGTACTTTCACCAATTCTCCTTCTTCAAAGATGTCTACTGTTACTTCGTCCCCAATTTCAATATCTTGATCGAAATTTCTGAATTCAACCAAATATCTTTTAGGACTTAAACCATTCTTTTTGAATTGACCTAATTCTGGTTTTGTCAACTTGCTTTCTTTTATATCTTCAAAGCCTAATTGAACGGCTTGATATCCGTCTCTCTCTACAGTACGTTTTTCAGTCACAACACAAGGTCCAGCTTCAATAACAGTAACAGGTACCATATTGTCGTTTTCATCAAATACTTGTGTCATACCTACTTTTTTACCTAATAATCCCTTAGCCATCTCTTAGTACACCTCCTGACCTTATAATTTAATCTCAATATCAACACCGGCAGGTAAATCTAATCTCATTAATGAATCTACCGTTTTTGAAGTTGGATCAAGAATATCTATTAATCTCTTATGAGTTCTCATCTCAAACTGTTCTCTTGCATCTTTATGAACATGAGGAGACCTCAAAACAGTAAATATCTCTTTTTTAGTTGGTAGTGGGATTGGACCAGAAACTTCCGCTCCAGTTCTCTTGGCAGTCCCCACAATTTTTTCTGCCGATTTATCTAAAAGTTCGTGTTCAAACGATTTTAGTCTAATTCTTATTTTTTCATGATTGGTCATTATCTTCCCTCCTTCAAACAAATCGAGATAAAGAACAGTTAAAGAAGAGGAGGTAAATCCTCTTCTCGTTTTTTAGTTTAATTACTCAACTATTTCAGTTACAACACCAGAAGCTACAGTGTGGCCACCTTCACGAATCGCAAATCTTAGTCCTTCTTCCATCGCGATTGGAGTGATT
>JBEPXG010000017.1:0-11496 GCA_041642015.1 Halanaerobiales bacterium | reverse complement strand
CCTCTACATAATTTTCACTCATTTTTTACCTCCCTAATCCACTTATATTTATTATTAATTATCTAAATTTTTTTGCTGCTTTCACAAAACCTACAAATAATGGATGTGGTCTGTTTGGTCTTGATTTAAATTCAGGATGAAACTGGGTTCCTACAAACCAAGGATGGTCCTTTATTTCAACAATCTCTACTAATTTTTCATCTGGTGAAACACCTGCCATAGTCATTCCAGCAGCTTTTAGTTCATTACGGTACTGGTTATTTAATTCATAGCGATGACGATGTCTTTCATATACTATTTCATCTGAATACAGTTTTTTGCTCTCTGAACCATTTTCAAGTCTACAGGGGTAAATACCCAAACGCATTGTTCCTCCCATATCTTCTATATCTTTTTGTTCTGGCATTAGATCAATTACAGGATATGAAGTCTCAGGATCAAATTCAGAACTATTGGCATCTTCATAGTTTAGAACATTACGTCCATATTCAATTACAGCACACTGCATACCTAGACAAATTCCAAAGAAAGGTATTTTGTTTTCTCTAGCATATCTGATTGCATTTACCTTACCTTCAATACCACGCTGTCCAAAACCTCCTGGTACTAAAATCCCATCTACATCATTAAAGTAATCATCTATTTCTCCATTACCTTCTAAGTCTTCTGAATAAATATATTTAATATTTACATTACTATTATTTGCAACACCAGCATGACTTAGCGATTCACTGATACTAATATATGCATCAGGTAGTTCAACATATTTTCCTACAATTGCAATTGTTAGTTCTTCTGTAAGTTTTTTCATTGAACTAACCATGTTTTCCCATTCGTCTAAATTAGGAGATTTAACTCTTTCTTCAAGTTCTAGTTTTTCAATTACTATTTCAGCTAAACCTTCTTTTTCCAACATTAATGGAACTTCATAAATATGATCAGCATCAACAACTTGAATAACTCCCCTTTTCTCTATATCACCAAAAAGAGAAATTTTATCTTTAACTTCTTTTGTTAACTCACGGTCTGAACGACAGATTAATGAATCTGGTTGAATACCAATCCCTCTTAACTCTTTTAAACTATGTTGAGTTGGTTTTGTTTTTAATTCTCCAGCTGTTTTAATATATGGTACTAATGTACAGTGAAGATAAAAAACACTTTGTTTACCAAGATCACCTTTAAGCTGTCTAATTGCTTCCATAAATGGCTGGCTTTCAATATCACCTACTGTACCACCAATTTCAGTAATTACAACATCAGCATCTGTTTCTTTTCCAACTCTAGTAATTCTTTCCTTTATCTCATCAGTTATATGTGGTATTACCTGAACAGTAGCTCCTAGGTAATCACCTCTTCTTTCTTTTGCAATAACTGATCCATAAATTTGTCCTGTAGTAACATTATTATTGCTTGTTAAATCCTCATCTATAAACCTCTCATAATGTCCAAGATCTAAATCTGTTTCTGCACCATCACGGGTTACAAATACTTCTCCGTGTTGGTATGGACTCATCGTTCCTGGGTCTACATTTATATAAGGGTCAAACTTTTGAATACTTACATTTAAACCTCTGCTTTTTAAAAGTCTTCCCAATGAAGCTGCCGTTATTCCTTTACCTAAAGCAGATACTACTCCACCTGTTACAAAAATATACTTTGTCAAAATTTACAACTCCTTTCAATTTAATTATCTACATCTGATCCGGTGCAGATATTCCTAATACCTTAAACATATTTTTTAAGACTTGCTGTAGTGTGACAACTAATTTTAAACGTGCTTTTGACATTTTTTCATCACTTGTAATTACCTGACATTTATTATAGAAAACATGAAAAGCATTTGCTAAATCATATGCATAATTTGCTAGGATATGTGGTTGTCTATTTACAGCACTGTCTTTTATTACCTCTGGATATCGAGCCATTAGTTTAATTAAGTCAATTTCTTCTTCCCTTTTTAAACAACTCAAATCAATATTTTCCAAATCATATTGCTCCGCATTTTCTAAAATACTAAAAATACGCGCATGTGCATATTGAATATAATAAACTGGATTGTTGCTTGATTCTTCTTTAGCTAATTCTAAATCAAAATCAAAGTGGCTATCAGAACTTCTCATAATATAGAAATAACGGGCTGCATCTTTTCCAACTTCATCTATAACATCTTCCATGGTTACAAACTCTCCTGCCCTTTTGGACATTGGAATTTTTTCACCATCTCTAACTAAATTAACAAGTTGTACAATAATTATTTCTAATAGATCTTTTTTATAACCTAAAGCCTGAATTGCAGCTTTTACTCTATCAATATATCCGTGATGATCTGCTCCCCAGACATTGATTAATTTATCATAACCACGTTGTATTTTATCCCAATGGTATGCTATATCTGCTGCTAGATAAGTTAAGGCACCATCAGATTTTATAATAACACGATCTTTGTCATCACCAAACTCTGTATATTTAAACCATAAAGCATCTTCTTTTTCATAAATATATCCCTTTTCCTTTAAAATATCGATAGCTTTTTGGATCTCACCATTATGTAAGGTGCTTTCATAAAACCAGTTATCAAATTTTATTCCAAAATACTTTAGATCATCTTCTATTTTTGCCTTTAACTTCTTAAAGGAAAATTCTTTACATATTTTAATTTGTTCATCTTGTTCTTTTTCTAATAGGCTTTTCCCATATTCATCTTTTAACTGTTTGGCAATACCAATTAGGTATTCACCATGGTAAGCATTTTTAGGTAGTTCTACATCTATATCAAATAACTGCTTATATCTAATTAAAGTAGATTCTGCTAAGATATCTATTTGATTACCAGCATCATTAAAATAATATTCTCTTGTTACATCAAAACCGGCTTCTTCCATTATATTAGCTGTCATATCACCAACAACAGCACCTCTGCTGTGTCCAACATGTAATGGACCAGTTGGGTTTGCACTAACAAACTCTATTAATACTTTTTCTTTTTGACCAGTATCTGTTTTACCATAGTCTTCTTTTAACTTATTAATTAATTCAATTGTTTCATAAAGCCAATCATCTTTTAATGTGAAGTTAATAAAACCAGGACCTGCTATTGAAACATCTTTTATAATTTCTAAATCAATATTTTCTTTTAACTGTTCAGCAATTTGACGTGGAGCTTTTTTAAAAACTTTAGCCATAACCATTGCAATATTAGTTGCATAATCACCATGTTCTTTTTCACGCGGTACCTCTACTTTTATATCAGGAATTTCCTCAACTTCAATATTTTCTTGTTCTAATGAAACTATTAGTGCCTGTTTAATTGCATCTGTTAATTTTTTTTCTATCTTTTCAACCATGTTTTTAACCATCTTTAACTACACTCCTTGTCTATAAAACTATATTCTATCTTTAAACTATTTTCTGCAAAAATTTTTTGATTTTGAAGTAAATTATATTTTATTTTTATAAGTCCTTTGTTTTTTGAATTTTCTATTTTAAGTGATTTAGTCTCTGTTAAAAACCTCATCTTATGTTTGCCAACTGCATATTCAAATAAGCAATCCTCTTTAGTATCAAAAACTTGTCTGGTTTCTCTTGGTTTAGACCTCTGCATTAAAACTCTATTCTTATCATCATTAAACTTTAAAATTGTTTCAACTTCTTCTAATCCTTGATTTTTTTCATTATAAATTAGATAATGTTTGTCATTTTTAAAGTAATACTTACCCTTTCCCTCATGTTTTATCTTTTCTTTTTCACCATTAGGAAAAGTCTGCTTGTTTAATATTTTTATCTTTACCTGTTTCATGATATCATACCTCACTCGATTTTATAATTCCAAAAAAGCCACAGTTTTCACTGTGGCAGTATGTACAAATTTATAGTTTTATGTTTTTTCCAAATTCAGCTGCTTCTTTTGTGTTTTTAATTATTCTAAAGTCAATTACAATACAACCAAGCTTTTCTAGTTGACCCATAACCTTTTTTAAAGCTTTATTGGTCGCAAAGAATCTAGGAGTAACAAATGCCATTGCTTCCTGGCCTCCAGTTCTTTTACAATCTTTTAAAAATTTACCTAGATCAGCGGGAATATTGCCTCTGAATATACCTTTTGTGGGTGCTCCAGCTATTACAAGATCATATGGAAAAAAGGTGACAGGTCTCCCGGAGTCTTCAGTATCAAGGATATCTACTTTATGGCCATTTTCTTTTAAACCTTTAGTAATCCCTTGTGCTATATCTTTTAGGTCTCCCTCTTTAGAATGAATGATAAGGAACTTTTTCAAGATACCACTCCTCAACAAAATATTAACATGGCTTAATTATTATACAAAGAATTATATCACAACTGATAAAAAAATTCACTATATATATGGAATTTTTATAATAAAATCAAAAAATAGCAGGAAAACCCTGCTATTTTATACAAAACTATTTTTTTTATCTTAAACCTAACTTGGAAACTAATTTGTTCTTTGGAGCATATCCTACTACTCTATCTTTTTCTTTACCTTCTTCAAAGATAACTAATGTTGGGATACTCATCACATTATATCTAGAAGCTGTTGATTGATTTTCATCAACATTTAACTTTGCAACTTTAATTTCATCAGAATGTTCACGAGCGATCTTTTCAACTACAGGAGCTACCATCTTACATGGTGCACACCAGTCAGCCCAAAAGTCTACTAATACAGGTACATCTGATTTTAAAACTTCTCTTCTAAAGTTACCATCATTTACTTCAACAGGTTTTTTGCTCATCTTATATGACCTCCTTTAAAAATATATTAAGTTATAATTACTGGATAGCTGTTCTAATTTTATTTAAAATAGTTTTTGCAGGAACTGCCCCTACTTGTTCATCTGCTCCACTATTGATAACTGTATGAGGAACACCAGAAACATTAAACTGACTTGATAATTCAGGAAACTCTATTGCTTCAACCATTTCACCTTTAATCTTAGGATTATGCATTGCCATTTCATGAGCAACTTTTACTGCTCTTGGACAATATGGACAGGTTGGAGTAATAAATACCTGTAATAATACTTCGTCTTCAATTTGTTTTAGCTCTTCTATAACATCTTCAGATAGTTCAGTTTGTCCATTAGACATACTTACAATACCATCTATTAAAGTATTAAACTCATGTCCACTAGGAATACCATAAAAATGTACACCAGAATCATTACCATCCTGATCTGTAAATAGGATTGCTGGTACTCTATCTACATTATATTTTTCAGTATTACCATTACCAAGTTCATTTTTTTCAATATTAATTTTATTAGATAAACCATTTAGTTCATCTAATATTTCTTCAGTATCGTCACAGTATTTACAGTCTTCATCTGTAGTAAAAAATTGAATAAATACATCATTTTCCATTTTTTCTTCGAATAATTCCCTTATTTGTTCTTGTTCGTCTTCTTTAATTTTTGGCACTAAGACCACTCCTTATTAGAAATTTTACATTTAATTCATTCAACATATATTATTATACAAGAATAAAAATAAAATAAAGTTAAATATTTTACAAATAAAAAAATAGCCCCCAAAACCGGGAGCTTTATAACTGAATATCTATAATTTTAAAGTGTTTCACATTTTGTTAGATCCTTGAAATTCTTTAAAGAATAGACAACTAATGTTTTTTCTATACCTTCAATATTTACTTCTCTATATTTCCAATCAAGTTTTTTATAAATATCTGAAAGTCCATAATATGTGTTTTCACCAATTAGTATCTGATAACTTTCGCTATTTTCTGCTAATTCAGTAGTGATATGAATAATATCACCCATAGCTTTATAGTCCATTCTCTCTTTAGAACCAATATCTCCTAAAATAATTTTACCACTATCGATTGTTATTGTTGGTTTTAATTCATTATTTTGATTTTCAAAAAAGTTCATTATCTCTATTGCAGTTTTAACAGCTCTATTTCGGTGATTACTTTGTTCGAAACTTTTACTCCAATAAGCAATTATTCCATCACCAAAGTAATTACTAATCGCTCCATCATATTTAAATATTATATCATTAATATTCCTATAATAATGGTTTAAATCTTCAATTACTTTTTCTGAACTATTTTCATTAGAAAAACTATTGAAGTTAGAAAACTCAAAAAGCATAACTGTTGCAGCAGTTTTCTCTCCTTTTGTATTAAAGTTTTCCGGTTCTTCTTTAATTTTATTTAATGTGTACTCAGAGAAATATGGTTTGAGTTTATAAGCAATTTCAAACTTCTTTTTTCTATTTAAAAAATACCATGTAAATAGACTAAATATATATAATACAACTGTTCCAACCAAATATATGGATATTTTAGTAAATAAAAAATGTTCAACAGTAAGATAAAAGTTTAAAGATACAATAAATATATTGATTAATAGCAGTATTAAAAATGATTTAAAAGGTCTATATCTTTCAAATATATATATCATCATATATAGTATTACAAATACAACTAAAATATTAGTGCCTGCTTCATTTACTCTAATAAAGTTTTGATTATAATAATTATCAGTTAATAAAGCTAACAAATCTAGTTTGCTAAACTCACCATCTGCAGAAAATATAGAATTATAATAATTTGTTTGATCTTGATCATTAATACCTATTAAAACTAACTTGTCTTCTATATCCTCTTTATAATAATTATCGTTTAAATAATCATGAAATGAGATGCTCTCAATAGTATTTTTAGGACCTAGATAGTTTATTAAGTATTCACCCTCGGTTATAACTATCTCTTCTCCTAAGGCGGCTTCTGCTGCTCTACGTCCAATTGGTAGATATGAGTTATTACCATGTATAAATAGTGGTGGTAGATTCCTAACTATATTATTTGAATCAGAAATTATTGTATCATGCCCTGTTTTAACTAAATTATTAAATGAAGGTAGAGGTTCAACTATATTATCTACAGTATATTCATTATTTTTTAAACTGCTTTTTGAATACTGGATTTCAACAGGCATTATAATATTACTGTTTGAACTTAAACGGTCTAGCATCATACTATCAGCCTGGGTATCCATAGGTTGATCAAATAATATATCAAAAATAATTATTTTGGCTCCATCTTCATTTAATTTATCAATCATCTGCACATATTTATCTCTTGATAATGGTTTTTCTTCTAACCTATTGTATGTAAGATTATTAATTTCTAAGACCGTAACATCACTTTTTTCTTCTATATTAAATAAATATTCTATTCTTTGATAACAATTATAAAGATAATTATCAACCACATTATAATATTTATAGTAAAAACCAAACATTATAACTGCTATGATAACTGTAAAAACTATTATCTTTTTTGTGTCTTTATGAAAATCGGTCATAAAAATCCTCCTGAATTATTTTAGGGAGGCTTAAAGCCCCCCTTTAATTTTATATTATTTTTCCAGGAAAGTGAGATATGCTAAATAGGTATTATATACATCTATTTTAGCTACAACTTCATATGGAGCATGCATTGCTAAAACTGCTGGTCCTGCATCTAAAACATCCATATTATAATTAGCTAAAAACTGAGCAATTGTTCCTCCCCCACCTTCATCAACTTTACCAAGTTCTGCTACTTGCCAGATTACACCAGCATTATTTAATAAAGAGCGTACTTTCGACATAAACTCTGCTGTTGCTTCAGATGAGCCTGCTTTACCACGAGCTCCTGTATATTTAGTTAATACTACTCCTTTATTCACAAAGTCTGCATTTCTTTTATCAAAAACCTCTGGGAAGTTAGAATCATAAGCTGCATTAACATCACCAGATAAAGAACTGGACTTTTCTAAGATCTTTCTTAAATCTAGTTCACTATAGTTATCATAATATTTACTAGTCATTTCAGCTACAAAGTTCTCAAAAAATCTAGACTGCATTCCTGTTGTACCCATACTACCAATTTCCTCTTTATCAACTAAAAGAGTAACAGCAGTATATTCAGGATTATTAATATCTAATAATGCTCTTAGACCAGTATAACTACAAACTCTATCATCATGACCATATCCACCTAATAAAGCTCGATCAAAACCTACATCTTTTACTCCATCAGCAGGTACAATCTGTAAGTCAGCACTAATTAAATCTTCACCAGTAATATCATATTCTTCTTCAAGATGTCTTAAAATAGCGCTTTTAATTTTATCATTGTCATCATTATCTTCTTCATCTAAAGGAATACTACCAATTATTAAGTTTAAATGTTGGGCATTAATTCCCTCAGTCATTTTCTTTTTCATCTGTTTTTTTCCTAAGTGAGGTAAGATATCACTTATATAAAAAACAGGGTCATCTTCTTTGTCACCTATTCTTATTTCAATTTTTGTCCCATCTTCTTTAATAACTAAACCGTGAAGTGCAAGTGGTATAGTTACCCACTGAAATTTCTTGATTCCACCATAATAATGGGTTCCAAAATATGCTAAGCCACCATCTTCATAAAGTGGATTAGGTTTTAAATCAATTCTTGGAGAATCCATATGAGCTGCTACAATTCTTAATCCTTCTTTAAGATCTTTTTTACCCATTACTGCAGCAATAAGTTGTCTATCCCTATTTACAGCATAGACTTTATCTCCTTCTTTTAAAGAATCATATTCACTTATATTATTAAAACCTTCTTCTTCTAAAAGTTCAACTGAACTTTTTGTAAATTCTCGCTCTGTTTTGTTTTCTTCTAAAAATGTTCCATATTCACTATTAAATTCAAATATTTCTTCTTTTTCAACATCTTCCATTTCTAACCATGCATTTTTAGCTGCATAGCCATTATCTTTTTTAGACATAATTTATCCTCCTATCTTTGTTTACAACTTAAATTTATTATAACTTAGAAGAGTAGATAATTCAATTATCTTTTAAGCTAACTTAATATATTGATAGATAATACTTTCTATGATAGAATATATTTAAATATCCAAATATTATAAAATAATAGTAGGTGAACAGTATGCAAGGAGACTTATCGTTTGTTATTGCGTTTTCAGCAGGTCTGCTCTCTTTTTTATCACCCTGTGTTTTACCGTTGATACCTTCATATTTAGCTTTTTTATTAGGAGATTATACAGACCAAAAGAAAAAAGATAAAAAATATTCAATACTACCTGCCTTAATATTTATACTTGGGTTTACTATTGTATTTGTACTTTTAGGACTTTCGGCTACTTTTTTAGGAAAGTTTTTTCTTAGAAACCAAGCTCTTTTAAGAAAAATAAGTGGAATTATCATTATAATCTTTGGGCTTCATATAAGTGGAATTGTAAAACTAAAGTGGTTGTATTATGAAAAAAAGCTTTCCATTACTCCCAAATCAAACAAATACTTACAATCATTGATTTTAGGATTTGGAATTGCCCTAGCATGGACCCCATGTATAGGACCAATACTCTCTTCAATATTAATATTAGCTGGAAATAGTCAAAATATATATGCAGGTGCCTTTTTGCTATTTATTTATGCAGTAGGATTTGCATTACCATTTTTAATTACTGCACTGGCTGCAAAAAAAATTCTACCAGCAATCAAAAAAATGAACAAATACTTAAACTATATAAATATTGTAAGTGGTATTTTAATCATAATTTTAGGAATCTTGATTTTCACCAACAATCTTAACTTTATAGGCTTTTAAGGAGGGATTCTTTTGAATTTAGATAAAAACAAAATATTAATAGGTCTAATTGTGGTATTGTTAATAATCGCTGGAGCTTGGTATTATACAAATCAAAATCAATCACAAACACAAACTACTGAACCAGTTGAACAAAATATTGAAACAGGTCCTGAAACAGGCTTAATGGCTCCTGATTTTACACTAGAAAACCTTAGTGGAAAAGAAGTTAGTTTAAGTGATTTTAGAGGACAAAAAATATTCTTAAATTTCTGGGCAAGCTGGTGTCCTCCATGTAAACAGGAGATGCCTGATATACAAAAACTTTACAAAGAAAATGATGATTATAAAGTATTAACTGTTAATGTTCAGGAGAGTAAAGATATAGTTTTTGACTATATGATGTCTAACAACTATTCTTTTACTGCTTTACTTGATACAAATGGAACTATTGGTTCCAGATATCTGGTAAGAGGTATTCCAACAACAATAATAATTGATGAAGATGGTATAATATTAAGTAGGCAGAGTGGAGCATTAACATATGAAAGAATGCTTGAACTTTTATCCGAATAATCTATAACTAAATAATTCAGCATAATAATGGAGCACTTTTTAAGTGCTCCATTTCATATTATCTTATTTATATGTGTTAGACATTACTAGATGCTCATTTTCAACATCAGCAATTGCTCTAAAAACATCTTTAACTCTTTGTTCAGGTGCTCTTCTGGCAACAGCTAAGTAAAAATCAATTGCCATTTTTTCATGTTCATGTGCTTCTGTAAAACGATCAAAATCATTGTCTGGAATTTCAACTTCTTCTTCTAAATCAATTTCCTCTCCTAACATATCTTCAAAAACTTCTGCATGTTCACCTTCTTGTTTACCAAGGCGTTTAAATATAGCTTTTGAAATTTGATTTTCAGCTTCTTCAGCACATTTTTTATAAAATTTCTCATTATTAAGTTCTAGTTTTAGAGCTTCAAGACAGTCTTTACGACTCTGTTCACTCATTTCAACTACACCATATTCTAGATAGTAAGCTGCTGATTTAACATTTTCACCTTCTGCTCCACAGTATGGACAACGTTCTGGTGCCTCACTTCCTAGATATGTTTCTCCACAGATTTGACATCTCCATGGTTTCATATATATCACCTCCAGTATTATAATTAAATATTATATCCAATTAATTATTACTTTAAACACATAATCTTTAAATCCTGTTTTTAATTTATATAATATCAAAAAAAGTTTTGAAGTATATATAAAATATATTAAAACAAGAAATATTTTTCAGTTTTGTAAGCTATCTAACCATTCATTTTTAAGTTCTTCTATACTAACTCCAAAAATATCTTCTGTACTATTTGTTATTTTTCTATTATCCTCATTTTGTGTATCTTCTAAATCAGAAATAGTGAAGATTTCTTTTCGCTTTGAATTGTAAAGTTTTAATAACTTTTCTTTTCCATATTTATTTTCAATGAATTTTATAAAAGAACCTGCAAAACTATAGAAAGCCCACCTTTCATGAGTATCTCTATGAAATTTTTTAGGAAAATATTCTAATACAACTTCATATTTATCATTTTTAACATATCTTTTTGATAAATTATCAGGGTTATTTTTATCACTTACAACTTCTGGAGGATATTCAGCAAACTTTGAATTTAAGTGAACTGGTAATCCTTCTGTTAGCCAAGTATTGGGAGTTTCAAATTCATTATTATCCAAAAGCACATGGGCTGTTTCATGAATATAAGGAGATCGCTTTAAATGAACATGATAAAGTTCTATACTTTTATTACTCCTTATAGTGTGTGATATTTTATCTCCGCTTTGAATATAATACTTGATCTTTCCC
>JBEPXG010000016.1:0-11930 GCA_041642015.1 Halanaerobiales bacterium | reverse complement strand
ACTCCTTAATGATTAATCTATATAATCTATAAATTCTTTTATTATTGTTGTTTTGCTAATTCTTCCAACAACCTCATTATTATTTTTTATAACTGGTAGAAAATCAATTTTATGATATCTAATTTTTCTTGCAGCATCAATAAATGTACTTTCAGGGGTTACAGAAATAATTTTTGGCTTTCTTGTCATAGCTAAACTTACAGGAGTATTTTTTAAATTACTTTGACCAATACTCATCTTAAGAAGATCTTTTCTGGAAATCACTCCACTTAATTTTCCTTTATCATTAATTACAACAATTGATCCCACATCTTCTAAAAACATTTTTACTATTGTATCATAAATACTAGTTTTTTCTTCTACTTGAATAGGATCACTCATTATTTCACTTACATTTTTTTTATATAATCTTTCAATATCCCTTAATTGATAATCTTCCTGTATGAGATAGTACCCTACATTAGGTTTTGCATCAAGTATATTTAACATAGATAAAATAGATAAATCAGATCTAATTGTTGCTCTTGACAAACCGAGATTATCAGCAATTTTTTTAGATGATACTGGACCATGTTTTTTCACTATTTCAATAATCTCTTTTTGCCTTTTAGATAGTTCCATACGACACCTCCTAATTAATTTGTATTCACAGAATAATATATCATAATATGATAGTTTATTCAACACTATTATTATATTTTTAACTAATATGACATTAAATAGGCGAATATTTCTCTTTAATAGATATTATTTATTAGATAATAAAAAAATCACACCCCATAAAGGGGTATGATTATATGATTAATAATAATATATATTGATTTTTTATATCTTAATCCATAAATTTGGGCTTATCTAACACTTCTTTTGCAATAATTCCTCGAATTATATCATCTTTATTTCTAAATATAACATTATTATTAGTTTTTTTCACTTTTTTTACTTTTATCTTTTTAAGCTTTTTTTTGTCTTTCTGTTTTCTTTCTTTATTAACTTCATTATCAACTTCTTTTTGTTTTATGATATTATTATCTTCATCAAAACTATATTCTTGATTTTTATTTTGTTCTTCGTTAAGTGGTTTAGTATCAACCTTTGATTTTTTTATAACATTTCTATTTTTATTTACGTTTCTCATAATTCTAGAAAATATTGCTATTACAAAAAATATTAATGGCCAATAGCTGAATAATTCATCCATTTTTTACACCCTCTTTATGATTCTTCTTTATCTTCTTCAGATTGGCTTTCAGTTTCATCACCATTAAATTTTGATATACCTTCTCTCATTGAAGTATCAGCTTTGATATTTTTATATTTCATATAGTCCATTACTCCTAAATTACCATTTTTAAATGCTTCTGCAATAGCTAATGGAACTTCAGCTTCTGCCTTAACAACTTTAGCCTGCATTTCTTGAACTTCTGCTCTCATTTCTTGTTCTTTAGCTACTGCCATAGCTCTTCTTTCCTCAGCCTTAGCTTGAGCAATTTCTTTATCTGCTTCAGCTTGATCAATTTGTAATTGTGCACCTATATTTTTACCAACATCTACATCTGCAATATCTATTGAAAGTATTTCAAAAGCTGTACCTGAATCCAAACCTTTATTCAATACAGTTTTTGAAATTGAATCAGGATTTTCTAATACTTTCTTATGTGTATCTGAAGAACCTACAGTTGTAACAATACCTTCTCCTACACGTGCTAGGACAGTTTCTTCTCCAGCCCCACCAACTAATCTATCAATATTTGCTCTAACAGTTACTCTTGCAGTTGCCATTACCTGAATACCATCTCTTGCAACTGCTGTTACCAATGGTGTTTTTATAACCTTAGGATTTACACTCATTTTAACCGCTTCTAAAACATCTCTACCTGCTAGGTCAATAGCAGCTGCTCTCTCAAATAATAATGGTATTTCTGCTCTTTGAGCAGCTATTAAAGCATCTACTACCTTATTTACATTACCACCCGCTAAATAGTGTGCTTCAAGCTTATCACTTGTCAGATCTAAACCAGCTTTATGTGATTTGATCAAAGGACCAACAATTGAAGAAGGTACAACCCTTCTCAACCTCATCCCAATTAAATTGAAAAATCCTATTTTTACACCGGCTGCAATTGCAGAGATCCATAAACCTAATGGGATAAAATATAAAAATAAAATTATGAATGCAATTACAGCAAAAATTGTAAATATCGATACTAATGTCATTTAATTTTCCCCCTCTTTATCTGGCTGTACTAACACTTTACTTCCCTTAACATCAATTACCTTTATCTTAATGTCTTTATCAATGAAACCTCCTTCACTTACTACATCAACTCTTCTACCATCAATATTAGCAATTCCTGCAGGTCTAAGAGGAGTTACTGATACTCCTGTTTTACCTATTATTTCTACATTTCCAACAGATGCAACATATCCAACATCCTTTGTTTGACTTGTTCCTAATGAAATTTTTGACCATACTTTTGAACTTTCAAAATATTTTGCAATAAAATAAGTTGCAACTATTGTAGCGATTAAAGTAGTTGCTATTATATTGATTGCAATTTGTGGGGTTGGAAATAAAAAGTACAAACTAATTAATATTGAAGCAATTCCTCCTATTCCTGTAATACCAAATCCAGGAACTACAAAAACTTCAAGTAAAATCAATAATAAGCCGACTAAAAACAATAAGATTATTCCCCAACTTGCTATTCCATTAATTACATACCCACTAAAAAACATACCTAATGAAATTAATCCAATAGTTCCTCCAAAACCAAACCCCGGAACTAACAATTCAAAGATTAAGGCACTAAAGCCAATAATTAGTAAAAACGTACTTATATAAGGATTTGTTACTACTTTAGCGAATCTTTCAGAAGCTGATAATTCTTGAATATTAACCTGGTTATTATTAATACCTAAATATTGATATAGTTCTTCTATATCATTAACCATTTTATCTGATATATTATTAACAACTGCTTCTTCAGCTGTTAATGTTAATAGTTTTCCTTGATCAATAATACCTTCTATTTCTATATCTACATCTACCATAGCTGCAGCCAATTCAGGATTTTTATTTCTGGCTTCTGCAGTTGCCTTAAATTCTTTTCGTAAAGCTGATATATATTTTTCTTCATTTGGTCTTGTTTCAGCAGCACCAATACTACTACCCTTTTGCATAATCATCTCTTCACCAGATAGAGCAATTAAAGCACCAGCAGACCAAGCTCTATTTGATACAAAAGTAATTGTTTTAATATTAGAATTTAATATTATATCTTTGATTTTTATAGCAGAATCAACAAATCCTCCATAAGTATCAATCTTTACTATAATAATATCAGCATTATTATTTTCTGCTTGATTAAAACTACGTTCAAAAAAAGAAAACATTGCCTGATCAATATTCCCTTCGATAGGTATTTGATAGACAATGTCTTGTGCATTTAAACTAAATGTGAATAGTAATACTATTATTAAAGTTAGTAATATTTTATTTTTTAACATCTTTTCCACCTCTTTATTATTTTTATCCTGGTGGCCACTGCATATCTCTTCCCCCAAGAAGATGATAGTGAATATGAAAGACTGTCTGTCCAGCCTTTTCTAAGTTGTTATTAACTATTCTAAAGCCATCATCTGTTAGTTTATATCTTTCAGCCATTTTAACAGCTACTTTATGAATGTGAGCTATTATATCAAACTGATCATCTTCAAGTTCAATGATATTATCAGTATGTTCTTTAGGAACAATTAAAAGATGTACTGGAGCTTGTGGATTTATATCTTCAAAGACTACAACTTTATCATCTTCATAAACTAAATCAGTATCCATTTCTTTATTTGCTATTTTACAAAATAAGCAGTCAGTCATAACTATACCCCCTTCCATTATTATATATTATTCTTTACTATCCATTAAAATCCTCTTTTTACAAAATATTGCCTATTACAGTATCATAATTATTGCATTTTGTTATTTTAACCTCTTTTAATTTTTCAACATCATTTGGTTTAGCATCTACTAATACTTTTATATAGTTATCTGTATATCCTGTATATAAACCTGTTTTTTGATCTTTATTATTTTCAACAATAATCTTTTTATTCTCTCCAATAAATTGAGAATTGTATTTATACATCAATCTTTTATTTAATAAACGTAATCTTTTAGCATTTTTAGATTTTATATTACCCTTTACTCTTGGTTTCATATCATAAGCAGGTGTGTTTTTTCTTCTTGAAAATGGAAAAACATGAAGCCTACTAAAACCAATTTCTTTAATAAATTTATAACTTTCCCTGAATTCTTTAATTCCTTCTCCTGGAAAGCCTACTATTACATCAGTAGTAATTGCAAGTTCTGGTATGTTTTTTCTAAAATTATCAACTCTTTTTTTGAACTCTTCTACTTTATATGGTCTGTTCATCTTTTTTAGAATTTTATTTGAGCCACTTTGAAGTGGAATATGAAGATGAGAACAAACCTTATTATTTGTTTTTATTAGTTTAAGCAATTTATTATTTACTTCTGTAACTTCAATAGAGCTTAATCTTATTCTTTGTAGTTTCTCAATAAGTGTGAGTCTTTCTATCAAATCAGTTAAAGCGTATTTATTATTATTTTCCATTCCATATGCACCAAGATGTATACCAGTTAATACAATTTCTTTTACACCATGTTTTTTTACTAAATTATTAACTTCCTTAAATATATTTTCAGTTTTTCTACTTCTTAACTTACCTCTGGCATATGGTATAATACAGTAACTGCAAAACTGATTACAACCTTCCTGTATTTTTATATATGCTCTGGTTGTCTCACTTAGATCATCTATATTCATCTCTTCAAATTCTGATAATTTTGCATACTCTTTATTATCTTTTAGTAACTTAGAATTATTTTTAATACCTAAATGTTCTTCAACTAAATTTACTATATTGTATTTACCTGAAGTTCCTAATATATAATCAATCTCATCAATTTTCTCTACTTCTTCTTTATCTGTTTGAGGATAACAGCCAACCATAATAATTTTAGCCTCGGAATTTTTTCTTTTAGCTCTTCTAGCATATTTTCTTGATTTACTTGCCGCTTGATTGGTAACAGTACAGCTGTTTATTATATAAATATCTGCTATTTGTTCAAAATCTTTAACTTCATAACCTCTATTTTTAAAATTATCCATCATTGCCTCGGTTTCATAATGATTAACTTTACAACCAAGGGTATAAAAAGCAACACTTTTCATCATTTTCCTCCTAGTTCATCAAATTCATACATAATACTTGTTAAAGCAGCTAATCCAGCTGTTTCAGTTCTTAATATTCTGTTACCTAAAGTTATTATTTTAATATCTTTGTTTATATTAATATTTTTAAATGATTCTATTTCTTCAGGGGTAAAACCACCTTCGGGACCTATTAAGACTAATATATCATTTATTTTTTCTTTCTTGTAATAATGTAATATATTTTTTAAACTTGTATTTTTCTCTCCAGCATATAATACTAAAATAAGATCATATTTAGTAAACAATTTTTCTAATTCCTTTTTATCCTTAACAGATAATACTTTTTTGATCTCAGGTATTTTACCTCGTTGTGATTGTTTGGCCGCTTCTTCAGCAATTTTTTGCCATCTTTTTATTCTTCTTTTTTCTTTGCTTGGTTTTAATTTAACTATAGTTCTTTTAGTATCTAGAGGTATTATTTTATTTACTCCTAATTCTGTACCCTTTTGGATAACTAATTCAATATTTCTATTTTTTGGAATTGCTTGAGCTAAATCTACTTTTATTTTTGGTTCTGATAAGTTAATTCTTTTTTTAATAATATCTCCAAATACAGCTTCATCAGTAAATTCTTTAAGCTCAACTATATAATCATAACCATCACCTATAGTTATAATTATCTTATCTTCAGGTTTTAATCTTAAAGAATTAGAAATGTGGTTGAAATCATTTCCCTTAATTTCAACCACATCATTATTAACATATTTAGATTTTACAAAAAATCTATGCATAATATGTTACCATCCTATTTAAAAATTTTTACAAAACTCCTAATGCATCTTTTACTTTATTAAAAAATCCTTTTTTTTCTGGATTAATTTCATCTCCACTCATATCTGCAAATTCCATTAAAAGTTCTTTTTGTTTATCATTTAAGTTTTCTGGAATTACAACCTTAGTTTTTATATATTGATCACCACGGCCACTTCTATTTAGATGATTAACTCCTTTGTTTTTCAATCTAAATGTAGTGCCAGGTTGTGTACCTTGTGGTATTTTAAACTTTACTTTTCCATCAAGTGTAGGTACTTGTATTTCATCACCTAAAGTTGCTTGTACAAAGTTTATTGGTACTTCACAGTAGATATCATCACCTTTTCTATCAAATAGATCATGTTCTTCTACATTAATTAAAATATATAGATCTCCACTTGGAGCACCTTTTTCTCCTGCTTCACCTTCATTACTCATTCTTAGTTTACTACCATTGTTAACTCCTGCAGGTATGTTAATTGTAAGTTTTCTTCTACGTTTAACTTTTCCTGTACCATGACAGTTTGAACATGGATTTTCAACAATTTCTCCAGAACCACCACATTTATCACAAGTTCTTGTTTGAGCGAATTGACCAAATGGAGTTTGTTGAGTAACTCTTATTTGACCTTTACCATTACATTTAGAACAAGTCTTAACATCAGAAGAAGATTCAGCTCCTTTACCATCACATACTGGACATACTTCTGTACGTGGTATTGTGATTTTCTTTTCAGTTCCAAAAGCAGCATCTTCAAAAGATATATTTAATCTATATTGTAAATCTCTACCTCTTTGAGGTGCATTACGACGACGGTTCATACCGCCCATTCCACCACCAAAAAACATATCAAATATATCTTCGAAACCACCAAATCCTCCTCTGGCAAAGTCATCAAAATTAAAGTCATCTTCATTTATACCAGAGTGACCATATTGGTCATATCTTTTTCTTTTATCAGGATCACTTAAAATTTCATAAGCCTCAGATATTTCTTTAAATTTCTCACTTGATTTACTATCACCATCATTCATATCAGGATGGTGTTTTTTAGCTAATTTTCTATATGCTTTTTTTATTTCTTTTTGGGATGCATCTTTACTAACACCCAGGATATCATAATAGTCTTTTTTACCTGGCATTAAAAATCACCTCATATATAATACATTAAAAAAAGGGGAATGAACCCCTTTTTTTGTATTATAACATAATAATTATTATTTTTCATCATCTACTTCTTCATAGTCTACATCAACTGTGTCATCATCATCAGATTCGCCTGTTTGTTGTTGAGCTCCAGCTTGTCCTTGTGGACCTGCTTGTCCTTGAGCTCCTTCTTTAGTTTGTGAATATAATTGTGAACTTAATTCAGTTAGTTCCTCATTCAATGCTTCCATTTTTTCTTCTATTAATTCAATGTCATCTTCCTTAATTGCATCTTTAAGTTCATCTTTTGCATCTTCTACTTTATTTACAATACTTTCATCAACTTTATCTTCTGCTTTTTTAAGAGTCTTTTCAGTTGTATGAACTAAAGCATCTGCTTCATTTTTTGTTTCAATTTCTTCTCTTTTTCTTTCGTCTTCTTCTGCATGTTCTTCTGCATCTTTTACCATTTCTTCAATTTCTTCTTCAGATAAACCAGATGAAGATTTAATTGTAATATTTTGTTCATTACCAGTTCCTTTATCTTTAGCTGATACATGAACAATACCATTTTCATCTATATCAAATTCTACTTCTATTTGTGGTACTCCACGAGGTGCTGGTGGAATATCAGTTAATTGAAATCTTCCTAAAGTTTTATTGTGTTTAGCCATCTCTCTTTCACCTTGTAGAACGTGAATATCAACAGCTGTTTGATTATCTTGAGCAGTAGAGAATACTTTACTCTTTGAAGTTGGTATAGTTGTATTTCTATCTATTAGTTTAGTAAATACTCCACCAAGAGTTTCTATTCCTAATGATAATGGAGTAACATCTAATAATACTATATCATCTACCTCACCTGATAAAACACCACCTTGAATCGCAGCACCTACTGATACAACTTCGTCTGGGTTAATTCCTTTGTGAGCTTCTTTTCCAATTTTATTTTTAACTGCTTCTTGAACAGCAGGAATTCTAGTAGATCCACCCACTAAAATAACTTCATCTATATCTGATGGACTAAATCCAGCATCATTTAATGCTTTTTCAGTTGGTCCCATTGTTTTGTTAATTAGATCTTCAACTAGTTCTTCAAACTTTGCTCTTGTAATATCTACATCTAAGTGTTTTGGACCTGAATCTGTCTGTGTAATAAATGGTAAATTAACATTAGTTTGTTTTACACTAGAAAGTTCAATTTTTGCTTTTTCAGCAGCATCTTTTAAACGTTGTAACGCCATTCTATCATCTCTAAGATCTATACCTGTTTCACTTTTGAATTCATCAGCAAGATAATCTATTAATCTTTGATCAAAGTCATCTCCACCAAGTTTATTGTTTCCATTGGTAGAAATTACTTCAAATACTCCATCTCCTAATTCTAAAATTGAAACATCAAATGTACCTCCACCTAAGTCAAAAACTAATATGGTTTGTTCTTTATCATCATCTAAACCATAAGCTAATGAAGCAGCTGTAGGTTCATTTATAATTCTTTTAACTGTCAAACCTGCAATTTTACCTGCATCTTTTGTTGCCTGTCTCTGTGCATCTGAGAAATATGCTGGTACAGTGATTACTGCTTCTTTTACATCTTCACCTAAGTACTCTTCAGCATCTTTTTTCATCTTCTGTAAGATCATAGCAGAGATTTCTTGTGGAGTATATTCATTGTCTCCCATTTTTTCTTTAATATCTCTACCCATATCTCTTTTTATTGATGCTATTGTGTTGTCTGGGTTAGTTATAGCTTGACGTTTTGCATATTCACCTACAAGTCTCTCTCCTTTTTTTGAATAAGCTACTACTGAAGGAGTAGTTCTTTTTCCTTCTTTATTAGGTATTACAGTTGGTTCTCCACCTTCCATAACAGCCATACATGAATTTGTTGTTCCTAAGTCAATTCCTAATATCTTACTCATTAACGATTCCTCCCTTTATATTCAATAATTTATATATTTTACTAGATAGCCACTTTAACCATGGCTGGTCTAACTACTTTATCTTCCAATATATAACCTCTTTGAACCTCTTCAACAATATATCCTGATTCATATTCATCAGTTTCTAGCTGCATTATTGCCTCATGATATTCAGGATTAAATTCTTGACCTTCAGTATCTATTATTTCTAAACCTTCTTTTTTTAATACATCTAAAAGTTGTTTATATATCATTTGAACTCCTGAAAGAAACTCTGAATCTTCATCAACTGATTTTAGAGCTCTTTCAAAATTATCAATTACTGGTAAAACAGAGTTTATAAAATCCATTTTTGTTCTAGATTCAATTCTACCTTTTTCCTTTTTTGACCTATTTCGATAGTTTACAAAATCTGCTTTCATTCTTTTAAGTTTATTTAAATATTTATCTTTTTCTTCAGTTACTGTTGTTAATTCTTTTTTTATTTGATCCAATCTTTCTTCTAAAACTTCTTCGGTTATATCTTCTTCAAGATCAACCGTTTCATTTTTTTGGTTACTTTCAATATTATTTTCATTTTCATCTTTTTCATGTGTAAATTCTTGGTTTTCATTTTCTTTTGAGACCATTTTATTTGTTCACCTCTGAAATTATTTTACTTAAAATATCGGATACAATATTAACTGTTGATATTACTCGAGGATATTCCATACGTGTAGGTCCTAAAACACCAATTTTACCAACAGCTTTATCACCTATTGAATAATTAGCAATAACAACACTACAACGCTGCATTTCCTCTATTTCATTTTCATGTCCTATCCTTACTTCAAGTTCTTTGTTATTTTTAGCTTTAATTAGTTTTTTTAGTGTATCTTCATGATCTAATATATTTAATACTTTTTTTAGATAATCAATATCATTAAATTCAGGCTGATCTAATATATAAGAAGTACCCCCTATATATATTTTTCCATCTTCTGGTTTTATAAGTTCATCAATCTCTTTATTTATTATTGTAAATAATTGATGTGATAAATTTATTTTTCTTACCAATTGATTTTCTATTTCTTTAAAATATTGATCTGTTAGATCAGTGATATCTTTATCTCGAATTTTATTAATTAAAAAGTTATTAATATATCTAATCTTTCTTTTATCTAAATCTTCTTTTATTGTTATGAGTTTATCACTTACAAAACCATTGTCTGTAACTATAACAAGTAATAATTTGTTTTGAGTTACTTTCATTAACTGAAGTTCACTGATCTTTAGGTCTTTAAATTCTGGTTCAGAAATCATTGTAGCATATTTTGTGAATTCAGATAACATTGTTGTCATACTAGATACTATACCGTGTATTCCATGTCGGTTTTTACTTATTTCACTTAAAGTTTTAACTAATTTATCAGAATTTACTCCTTTATTTTTCATTAAAATATCAACATAATATCTATATCCTTTATCTGAGGGAATACGTCCCGCAGATGTATGAGGCTGTTCTAAATAACCAAGTTCTTCTAAGTCTGCCATCTCATTTCTTATTGTAGCAGAACTAACTCCAAGATCATATTTTTTAGCAATAGTACGCGATCCAACTGGAGAAGCTGTTATAATATGTTCTTGAATGATGGCATGAAGTATACTGTTTTTTCTTTCATCTAAATTTTTTACCATCATCTCTCACCTCTCTTTTAGCACTCAACTAAACAGAGTGCTAATAACTATTAATAAAATAACATATCACTTATATTTTGTCAAATACTTTTATAAGTAATTTTAGTATATGATAAACTCTGAAAATACTTTATTACCAAGGTTTATTCCTTTTTTAGTTAAGTAAATTTTATTTTCATCTTCAGTTAGTAAACCTTGATTTTTAAGCCTTCTTATTTCATCATGATATATACTTTCCATAGAACAGTTAAATCTATCTTTAAATACATCTCTATCAATACCCTCTAAAAGTCTTAACCCCATAATCATTCTTTCAGATATTAATTCATTTTTGGTTAAATTAATAATATTATCAATGGGGAACTCATTATTTGACAATTTATTCATATAATCTCTTAAATTATTTACATTATAATATCGACTATAACCATTAAATCCATGTGCACTAGGTCCAAGACCTAAATATGGTTTATAGTTCCAATATATTATATTATGTTTAGATTCATAGTTTTCTTTAGCGAAATTAGATATTTCATAATGGTTATATCCAGCATTATTTAATTTATTAATTGCATAGTTGTACATCTTATAATCTAAGTCTTCTGATATAGCCTCTATAGTGCCTGATCTTAATTGTTTATATAATAATGTTCCCTCTTCTATTTGTAAATTATACAAAGATATATGTGAGGGATTATATTTTATTAGTTTATTTATACTAAACTGAAATTCTTCAAACTTTTGTCCTGGAAGACCAAACATTAAATCTACATTATAATTTGATATATGCTTTTGTAATATTTCAATTATATTTTTAGATTTTTTTAAATTATGGACTCTACCTAAGATATTTAACTCTTTATTAATAAAAGACTGTATACCTACACTCATTCTATTTATACCAGCATTTTTAAAACCTATCACTTTTTTTTCAGTTAAACTATCTGGATTTGATTCCATTGTTATTTCAATATTATTTTTTAGACTAAAATTATCATCTATTTGATTTAAAAGCAAAGCTATATCATTGGTGGATAATAAACTAGGAGTACCACCACCAATATATATAGTCTTAACCTTTTTATTATCTAATAATTTTGAATACAATTGGATTTCTGCTTTTAGGCTTTT
>JBEPXG010000015.1:0-12156 GCA_041642015.1 Halanaerobiales bacterium | reverse complement strand
AAGCAATTTAAAAATTACCTTCTTGCAATATGTTGAGTTTATTAATTTATTTATTATAGATTATTGAATTTGGTCTGCAACAGTTGCTATATCTTTATTTAATGTATCTAGATAATCTATATAGTTTTTCTGTCCTCTAAATTTAACCTCTCCACCAGCTTTTTCTACATCTGCTATAAAGTTTTCATCGTTAGCAGCTTTTCTTAAAGCTTCTTCTAATACATCTATTCTATCTTGTGGAGTACCTTTAGGCACTACAATACCACGTTGAACACTCCATATTATGTCATAGCCTTGATCTGCAAATGTTGGTAAATCAGGTAATTTTTCAGATCTTTCTTCTGCAGCAAATGCAATAAATTTGAATTTGCCTGATTCAACGAATTGGATTCCTGAAGCATAATCAATAGGTGCAGCATCAATAAAACCTCCAGCCAAAGCTTGTACTCTCTCTCCAGTACCTTCATAAGCTACATATCTAAACTTTGTATCAAGTTTAGATTCTAATATTGCAGTCCAAATATGAGGGATACCCTTTAGTGTAACTCCAAATGATACTTCACCAGGATTGTTTTTAGCATAATCAATAAATTCTTCAAGATTACTAAATGGAGCATCTGCTTTTACTGCTAAAAATTGAGGTGAGTTTGTCATTGAGGCTACAGGTATAAAAGAATCATAATTAATATCAGTTATACCTACATGATAAGCTGCAAGTAATCCTTCATGTATTTGACCAATATAATATCCATCAGCTGGTTTTTCCATTAATTCTTTTAGACCTAGTGTTCCACTTACTCCAGGCTGATTAATAACAGGTACTGCCTCACCAATATTTTCTTCTAAGTACTTGGCTACTATTCTCATAAGAGTGTCACTACCCCCACCTGGTGACCAAGGGACAATAAATTGAACGGGTTTTGACGGATAATCCTGAGCAGACACGACACCAAAGACACCAACTACTAAAATACTTAAAAGGATAATAATACTCAATACTTTTCTTCTCATTTTACTCCTCCTTATATTTATAATATTACTAAATAAATATTAATATTGTTAATATATCATAGTAGAGCGCGTTTGTAAAGTTTTTAAGAAGTAAAAATTATGAATTGTATAATATTATTATAAAATAACATACATTGGATAATATATTTGTTGACATAAAAAACATATTTTGCTATACTAAAAAAAATGTGGCTTCTTGAAAGGAAGATAATGTATGGAATTTGAACTAAATTTTTTCTACTGGTTATTGTCATTTATTCCAATAGTTTCAGTACTTACATTAATAATGGCTTTAAGGTGGAGTGGAGGTAAAGCAGGTGCTTTTAGTTGGTTTATAGCTGCGGCTATTGGTTATATATTTTTTGGTGCCAACCTAAAACTATTGGCAGTTGCTTCACTAAAAGGTCTTTGGACAACAATATTTATTTTATATATTATCTGGGGAGCAATGGCATTATACAATATTGTTAATAAAATTAATGGATTTGAAGTTATTGCTCAAACATTTACTGGTTTAACTGGTGATTCAAAAGTTCTGCAACTACTTGTAATAAGTTGGGGTTTTGTTTCATTACTTCAAGGGGTGGCTGGTTTTGGTACTCCAGTGGCGGTAGCAGCACCTTTATTAGTAGGATTAGGTTTTAGTCCAGTTATTGCAACAAGTTCTGCCTTATTAGGTAGAGCATGGGCAGTTACATTTGGTTCTCTTGGTTCTTCTTATGCCGCTTTATTAAAAATGACTAATCTTGATCCTGGAGGACTTGCTCTTTGGAGTAGTATATTTTTAACTATTGTTTGTATAGTAACTGGGTTTAGTATTTCATATCTGTATAATGGGAAAGAGGGTTTTAAAAAAGGAGCACCTGCTTCTCTAGCTATTTCTTTAAGTATGGGTATAACATTAATAATTACTGCTAATTTTATCTTACCCTATATAGCTACTCTTGTGGCAGGTTTAGTTGGAATGGGAGTAGGAACATTAGTTTTACCTAAGACAAGATGGTATAAAAGTAATTCAGTTGAAAATTTAAAAACTAAGGATTCAATGAGTTTTCACACTGCTTTTACCCCTTATTATACATTATTAATTTTAGCTTTTGGTATTTATTTAACTCCTTTAAAAAGTATGTTATCTAAATTTCAAATTGGACTTTCTTTTCCGCGCACAGAAACAGTTATGGGGGTTGTAAATGAATCTACTTCTTCTTATTCGCCTATATCTGTATTAACAACACCTGGAACTCTTGTTTTTTTATCTGTTGTAATCTCAATAATATTTTTTACAAAAAAAGGTTTATGGAAAAAACATTATGGTAGAGAGGTTATTGGCTCTTTAATTAAACAAGCCATCCCATCTACTGTTACTGTTATGACAATGAGTATGATGGCTGTAATTATGATGGAAACAGGAATGACTTCCTTTTTAGCGAAAGGTACAGCAGAGATTGCTAGTAATATATTCCCAGCCGTTTCTCCATTTATTGGGATCTTAGGATCATTTATGACAGGAAGTAATACTTCTTCAAATATTGTATTTGCAGCTTTTCAAAAAAATGTAGCAGTTTTTTTAGGTATAAATAGTTTAATTATTGCTTCTTTACAAACTACTGGTGGAGCCATTGGTACAATAATTTCTCCGATGAATGTAGCGTTGGGAACTGGTGTTACGAAGATAGTTGGTAGAGAAGGAGAAATTATTAAAAAGACAATTATTTATGTAATTATTATGGGGCTTTCAGTTGGAATTCCTGCTTTATTTTTAATCTATTACTTAGGTATATAAATAATATACTGATAAAATAACAAGGGGGAAAAATATGAAGAATAATATTTTTGATATTATTGAAATATTCAAAGAGAAAGATAAAAATCGTGGTTTGCTTTGGTCGGTTATTATTACCTGGATTAATTTTCCCTTTCTTTATTGGGGTGTGAGTAGCAATAATCCTTCGGTAATAAGTTTAGGATTAATTATTGCTACAATAGGAACTGGTTTTACTCTTTACTTTGGTTAAGAAAGCTATAAATATTAATAGTTATATTTATTAGGAGGGATTTATTATCGATAAGATTGATCATATGATATTAGATGAATTGGAAGAAGATGGTCGAATTAGTTATGCTGAATTAGGTAGGAAGGTAGATTTAACAAGGGCAAGTATTAGGGATCGAATAGGTAAATTAAAGGAAGAAGGTGTAATAGAAAAATTTACTGTTGTATTAAATCCAGAAAAAATTAAAAAAGATTTATCAGTTTTTTTTGAAATAGATGTTGATCCAAATCACTTAGATGAAGTTGCGACAAGATTAGCTGAAGAAGAAAGAGTATATAGTCTATATTTAATGACAGGTGCTTCCACTTTGCATATGCATTCACTTCTTACAGACCAAGATGAGTTAGAAGATTTTATGATAAGCATGATTTATTCTCAAAAAGGGATAACTCGGGTTAAAAGTAATATTATATTAAAAAGATATAAAAGTCGTGAAGGTGGAGCAAGATTATAATTTTAAATAGTTGTCAAAATATGTATTCTGTAATTTTCTTATAAAAAATTAATATTTATTTATAATAATTAAAGAATATATTTATAAAAAACATTGCTTCAAGTTCTATGAAAATAATTTATAATCATATTGAAATAGTTAATAAGGGTGGTAGGGAATGGACTATACACATAACTTATTAGATATACAGAACTGGATGATGGTACATCATAAAAGTTATAAAGTTATATTTATAATAGGGCTTTTATTACTGTTTATATTTTTAATACATACTTTTACAGAAAAGTATAGACTACCAAGTGTTGCTGGTTATGTAATTATAGGTACATTATTTAGTGCAAGTTTAGTTGAACAAATACCATTTTTTAGTTTGGAATTTATAGAGTGGTATACATATTTAATAAATTCTTTTAATTTCGTTACAATTCTAGCGGTATCATTTATATCATTTACAATTGGTACTTCACTTTCACTTAAAGTTCTAAAAAAATTAGAATTAGAATTCACATTAATTATCTTTTTTGAATCTATTGGAGCATTTATATTAGTTACTATGAGCATGTTATATATTGGAAAACCATTATATTTAGCTATATTGTTAGGTGCATTTGCAACAGCAACAGCTCCAGCAGCTACTGTTATGATATTAAGAGAGTACGGTATACATGGAGAGTTTTCAGCTACTTTAATGATCGTCTTAGCATTAGATGAAGCTTTAGCTTTAGTTATTTTTAGTTTTGTTGAGCCAATATCTTTAATAACTGTAGATCCAGCTCAAAGTTTGAATATGATAAATGGATTTTTAATTCCAGCAGTAAAGATTATTACAGCAGCTGGTTTAGGTCTAATAATTGGATATTCAGCACAGAGGTATATTAGTTTTGAGCATTCAAAAAAACAAAAACTCTTTTTAATTCTTTTAACAGTTATTGGTGGTGCAGCTTTATCTATAGCACTACATATTTCTCCATTAATATATAATCTATTTGTAGGATTTGCATTTTGTAACTTTGCTAAAAGACATATTGGTGTTGCCGATTTAATTGATACTATAACTATGCCATTATATGCTATCTTTTTTATATTAGCTGGAACTAAGATTCAAATAACAAATATTTTTACAAGTTCATTTATGATAATTGCTATAATCTATACTATTGCAAGACTGGTTGGCAAGATTGGAGGCTCATCATTAGGTGCTAGATTGGCTAAAGCTCCTAAAAGTGTTCGAAAATATATAGGCTTTGGACTGATGCCTCAAATTGGTGTAGCATTAGATCTTGCCTATGTTGTACAAAGAGATTTCGCACATATAAACAATACAGAAGTAGATGTTGCAGTAATTATATTTAATATAATATTATTTACCAGCTTATTTACTGAGATAAGCGGATCCGCAGCGACTGAATATGCTTTATATAAATCTGGTGAGATAATAAAAGAGGAGTCTGAGGAAAATTATTAATAGTAGTCTCAGTGTATTTAATAAAATAGCAAGTAATATATATCTAATATGATATATACCCCAAATCTTATTTTGAGTATTATGCAAATGATATTATCAGAGTTAATGTCTTGATGAAATAATAGTAATTTTAATAAATCAAACTTCATTTATATTCTTATTATTAAAAGTTAATAATAATATAGATATATATTATAGTGAAGCAGGACTTAACTTATTTGAGTTGAATTGTTATAAATAAGAAGGTAAAATCTCTGATATATTCAAAAAAGGGAATGGGGTATTTGGATATGAGAGACCATAAAAAATTTAATTATATAAATAATATTTTAAATATTAAAACATTTTACTATTTTATAGCTATTATAATGTTATTATTAGCATTTTATACAAAAATATATATAGTAGAACCTTTCATTCTTTTATTTATTATATATACTAGTATTTATTATAATGAAAAAGAAATTATATATTCTACAATTTTTGGTATAATAATTCTTACAATTCAAGATATATATAATCTTAATGTACATATTAATCTATATCTAGTTAAGCTTTTTACTATAATAATAGCTGCTTACTATATTATAAGAAGTTCAACTATTATTAATAATAAGAATTTTAAATTAAAAGAGAGAATTAAAGAGTTAAAAGGTTTATTTGAAGTTTCTAAAATAGTTGATGATCCTGATACTAGATTAGAAAGATCATTAAAAGAGATTGTTGATACTATCCCCTCTGCGTGGCAGTTTCCCGATGATATTTGTGTTAAAATTAAATATCAAGATAAAGAAATTAAGACAAATAATTATAAAGATTCTAATTGGTGTCAAAAAGTTGATATTAAAATAAATAAAGAGAAGATAGGGGAAATAGAAGTTTGTTATCTAAATGAACATCCAATAGAATTTGATAACACACCGTTTTTAAAAGAAGAATATGATTTACTACAGGATATGTCTGAAAGAATAAGTAGCCTTATTAGACACGGAAAACAACAAAAAAAGATAAAAAACCAAAATCAATTTTTAACTATTACTCTTGATTCAATTGGTGATGCTGTAATCGTCACAGATGATGAAGGTAGAGTAGTAAGAATGAATACTAAAGCTGAAGAATTAACTGATTGGAAATTTAGCTCAGCTAAAGGTAGAGATGTAAATGAAATTATTAATTTGTTTGATGCAAATAACTTAGAAAAAGAAAAATATCCAATTAATAGAGCAATCAAAGATGGACAGATTGTTAGTTTATCTAATTCTACTATATTAATATCTAAAAATGGAAGCAGATATCATATTAGAAATGGTGTTGCTCCAATTAGAGATGAAGAAGGTATAATATATGGAGCTGTAATGGTATTTAATGATTTTACAGAGAAATATAATTTACTTCAAGACATAAAAAGAAGAGAAAATCTTTTTTCTAAGGCTATTAAAGTTTCACCTTACCCTATTACTATATATTCTGAATCAGGAGAGGTAAAAAAGATTAATGATGCTTGGACAAAAATTTCCGGTTATTCAAAAAAAGAAATAAATAATATAGAAGATTGGTATGAAAAAGCATATGGAAGTAGAAGTGAAGAAGTCAAAAAATATGTACAAAAGCTTTTCGATATTGATGAAAAAGTTCATGATGGAGAGTTTGAAATTAAAACTAAAGATGGTAATAAGAGAGTTTGGGATTTTAGTTCAGCACCTTTGGGTAATGATGAAAAAGGTAATAGATTAATTATAAGCATGGCTGTAGATGTTACCAAAAGAAAAGAAAGAGTTGAGAAGATAAAAAAACTTAATAGACTTTATACGATATTAAGTGATGTAAATGAATTAATTGTTAGAAGTAAATCGTTAGACGAACTTTTAAATAAAACATGTGAAGTTTTTACTAATCAAGGAGATTATAATTCAGTATGGATTGGTAAGTTAGAGGATGGAAAAAACAAATTAAAAATAATGGGCGCATCTGGTGAATATCAGGCTATTATAAAAAATATAATAGTAGATTTAGATAGCAAAGAATTTTCTGAAAAAATTGGAAAAATACATGATATAAATTCAAAGATTATTACTGATTATATTAAATCGGATCTTAAAAATGGAAAAGAAGAATTGCTAATTCAAAATAATGAGAGATCAATTGCCATTTTCCCATTAAAACTTCAAGGTCAGATCTGGGGTATAATGGCATTGTGTATAAATGAAAAAAATCATTATAATGATCAAGAGATAGAATTATTAACCGAACTAAAAAATGATTTATCATATGCTATAGATGCAATCAATAATAAAAAAATAAGGAAACAGGCAGAAATTAATTTGATAAAAAGCGAAGAAAAATATAGATCTCTTTTTAAAAACAACTATGCTCCAATGTTAATAATCGATCCTCAAAACAGTCAAATTATTGATGCAAATCCTGCAGCAAGTAATTATTATGGCTGGGCTCATGATATATTGATTTCAAAAAATATAAATGAAATCAATCTTAAATCAGAAGAAGTTTTAGATTTTGAAATGGAAAAAGCACTAAATAACAATTCAAATATATTTGAATTCAAGCATCAATTAAAAGATGGAGAAATAAGAGATGTGGAAGTATTTGCTGGTCCTATTAAGATTCATGATACTGAATATCTGTTTTCTATCATTCATGATATTACTGAACGCAAGGAAGCCGAAGAAAGAATTAAACACATGACTTTTCATGATAGACTTACAGAATTATATAATCGCGCATATATTGAGGAAGAAATGAAAAGAATTGATACCGAAGAGAAATTACCTATTAGTTTAATAATGGGAGATTTAAATAATCTTAAACTTATTAATGATACTTATGGACATGAAAAAGGTGATGAACTTTTAGTTAAGACAGCAGAAATATTAAGAAAATGTTCTAGAAAAGAAGATATAATTGCACGCTGGGGTGGAGATGAGTTCGTAATTATACTGCCAAATACAAAGTTAGAAACTAGTGAGAAAATCTGTAATAAAATATTTGATGAAATCCGAAAGTCATATAATGAATCATTGATATCCATAGCTTTGGGTTCTGCAACTAAAGTAGATAGTGATAAAGATATATTTGAAGTTTTAAATAAGGCGGAAAACAGAATGTATAAAAATAAAATATCCAATAGAAAAAGTGCTAGGAGTAATGTTTTATCTGCTTTTTTAAATACTTTAAGAGAAAAAAGTTATGAAACAGAAGAACATTCTAGTAGAATGAAAAGACTTTGTTTAAAACTAGGTAAGAAAATTGGACTCAGTGGATCTGATTTAGATAGATTATCCCTATTAACTTCTTTGCATGATATTGGTAAAGTAACAATTCCACAAGAATTATTAAATAAAGTAGAAAAATTAACAGAAGAAGAATGGGAGAAGATTAAAACACACACAAAAGCTAGTTATAATATACTATCCTCCATAGATGAATTTTCAGATATAGCTAAACCCGCCTTACATCATCATGAAAGATGGGATGGAAGTGGTTATCCAGAAGGTTTATCAGGAGAAGAGATACCTATATTATCAAGAATATTAACAATAGTAGATGCATACGATGTAATGATAAGTGGAAGACCATATCAAAAACCAGTTAGCAAAGAAGAAGCTTTAAAAGAGATTAAAGAATGTGCTGGAACTCAATTTGATCCTAATATTGCAGATGAATTTTTAAAGATGATGGTAAAACAATAATCAAGTATTAAAATTGTGGATATATATTAAAAATATTATAGAAAATCAAATAATATATTTAGTTATTGATAACTTTGTGAATTTAAAAAGAAAGGTTATAAATTTGGGGGGATAAGATTGTGGAAGAGCAATTATATGAAGGCAATCCTGCAATGTTTGCCAATAATCCTGTTTTTTTCATTATTTCACTAGCTCTGATAATTATATATGGTTTAGGTCTAGTAATTTTATTAATATGGTATCTTAAAACAAAAGCTACAAAACTTATAATCACTGATCAAAGAGTGATCTTAAGGAAAGGCTTATTAAGTAAGCATACTACTGAAATAGAGCATAATGATATAAAAAATATTCAAGTTAATCAAAGTTTTATTCAAAGATTGTTAGGAGCTGGTAAATTATCTGTATCTAGCGCTGGAACTGGAGCTGTTGAAATCAATGTAGAAGGTATAAAAAATCCTGAATCATTAAAAGAAATGATTAGGAAAGCTAGAAACTAACATTTTTAAATGTTAACAATTGGAAGTTCAATATTAAAAAATATATGTTATTATTTAACAGATAAACAAAATAATAATGATATAGTTATATTAGATAGTTAATTAAGTGTTATCAAATTCAAGAATTTTATAAGTTAATAATTTCGGAGGTGGAATTTATGTTAAAGAATAAATTAAGTTTTATTGCTTTAACACTTGTATTAACTCTAATATTAGTTCCAGGAGTAATGGCACAGGAAGATAATGATACAACTGAAGAGGAATTAGAAATATGGGTTGAGATTAATCTAGAAGAGTATGACCTAGATTTGACTGATGAAGAAATAGAAATTTTAAAGATAACTTTAGAAGAGCAATATGAAAATAATGATGATATAGAAATTGATGATATTAGAGCAATTATAGAAGATATTGAAGTGGAAGAAGATGAAGAAGTAGATGAAGATAGTTTAGGTCAAAACTTGGTTACTAAAATTGAAGAGTTTAAATCAAACAATGATAATTGGACAGGAAATGAATTATCAAATCACATTCAAGAATTTTTAGATGAGAACACAGATAGAATAAGAAATAAAGGAAAACCAGAGAAAGCAGAAAATGCACAAGGAATGAAAGGTGAAAAACCAGAACAGGCTCAAGAAGCTAATGAAAATAAAGAAAAAAACAAATCGGAAGATTAAATTATAGAGTTAGTAAATGACCCCTTTTTAGGGGTTATTTTTTTTGGGGTAAACTCGACAAAATATATCAACTTTTGAAATATTAATAAATTTGATGTATAATTATAGAGTAGTTTGTAAATTATAGTAGTTCGTTATGGGGTGATTTAATGTTGAATAATTTCAAAACATATTTTTACATATTACCAGTTAAATATATTGATGAATTCAAAATAGATAAATTTGAACATAATAATTTTAGAATTCTTCTAGTATCATCAATATTAATAGTAGTAGAACTATACAGTGCAATATTTATTACTATACCTAATACTAAATTACAATTTATAACATTCACAACTGCGTTTATTATGTTTATATATACTATGATTAGTTTATATTTTCATAAAGTAAAACCTGCAAAAATAAAATTAGTACATAAAATTTATCAACTATCAATTGCTTTTATTGGAATTACAATTGCTATTATAAGAATTGCTATATATCCTTACTTCATTATGAATTTGCCTGCGATCTTTTTTGCTGTAATATATGGTTTAGCAGTTATTTTTTATTATGGTTTTTTAGAAAGTTTCATTATATACATTTATGGTGTAATGCTCTTATATTATGTAGCTATTAAATATCAACCTATTTTATTACAAGGGGATGTCTTTTTAAATGCTACTACAAATATTATTATTGCTTGGATTGCATCTATGGTTATTTTTAAGAAATATTTAAGTGAATTTTCTAAGCAAAAAAAGATCGAATATAAAAATATAAAACTTAATGAAATCAATGAAAAGTTAAAAATATTATCAATTAAAGATGAGTTGACAGGGCTTTATAATCGTAGAAAATTAGAAGAATTACTTCAAGATGAGTATCAGAAAGCAGAAAGATATAATCATGTATTCTCAGTAGTATTATTAGATTTGGATGATTTTAAAAAAATTAATGATAATTATGGTCATCACGTGGGAGATCAAGTTTTGAAAGAGGTAAGTAAAACACTTCTAGATACTATTAGAAAAGTAGACTACTGTGGTAGATGGGGTGGAGAAGAATTTTTAATTCTTTTACCTGATACCAAATTGGATGCGGCAGTAACTTTAGCCCAACGAATAAGAAAAGAAATTGAAGGTTATTCTTTTCCAAAGGTTGATAATTTAACTAGTAGTTTTGGTGTTTCAGTTTATTCACCAGGAAAAGAAATAAAAGATATTATCAAAGAGGCAGATGAAGCCTTATATAGAGCAAAGGAAAAAGGAAAAAACATTGTGCAAAGCAAAAAATAATTATTGTTCAATCAAATTATAATTGAATAAAATTTTAAAATCATCTCAAAGTTAATTGTATTTTTTGACAAGGGTAGAAAGTTAATTACTATATATATGTAAATCATCTGTTATTATTGAAAGAAAAAATCTTTAATTTGTAATAACTTAACTTAATGAACATATGAAGATGTTTATTTTTTAGCTCTCTTTGAAAATTAATTCTTGATTTTAAGGCTATAAAAACCTGACCCAGACTGGCTAAAGATTTTAATCTATATTTAGCAAACTTGTTTAATAAAAATAATCGATTTATATGAAATTGTGAGCGATATTCTTTAAGCTTTATTTATATTAGATTTTGAAAAAGGTATTAAAAAGTTATTGTTTGTATTAAGTTTAAAGTATATTAATAATCAAATAAGCAAATGTTTATTATAGAGGATTCCCATCTTTGGGAGTCTTTTTTCTTTAAGATTGAATATTTTATTTAGATAATGGTTATTTAAATGAAATATTAGCAGGTAATTATTAGATAATATTTAAGTATAAATATAACGCCAAAACTTTTTATATACATTGGAGGTAGTCATGAAAAAATATAAATTTTCCTACTTATTAATCTCATTTCTCTTATTGACTTTATTATTATCAGGTTGTAGTTCTGATAGTAGTTTTCAAGCTTTTAATGTTAGTGGGACAATAACAACCGAGAGTTTAAACAAACCGATAGAAGGAGCTTTAGTATCTATTGGGTACAAAACAGATTATACAAATTCTGAAGGTGTTTATTTAATTGAGAATATAAAAAAGGGTACATATACTTGGAAAGTTGAAAGCCAGGAATATAATAACTTAATTGAAGATATTAATGTTGATGATAATTTGATTATCGATGGGAAATTAAAATTGGATACCGTTAATGCTGTTATTACCGGTACAGTAAAAGTATATAATAGTTCAGAGGAATACTCATTACAAAGTATAACTACTTCTAGTAATAATATCAAAAGTATTAATCAAGCT
>JBEPXG010000014.1:0-12274 GCA_041642015.1 Halanaerobiales bacterium | reverse complement strand
TATGATAGAGTTAAAGTAATTGAGTTTAATGTATTGCAAAGAGCAGCAAATCATATAGCTTCTAAAACTGATGTAGATGAAGCATATAGATGTGGATTAAAAGCGGTTGAGTATGCATTACTAGGGGATAATACTGGTAGTGCTGTTGTTATTAAAAGAGTTTCAAATAATCCTTATAAATCTAAAATAGAACTAGCAAAAGTACAAGATATTGCAAATAAAGAAAGTAAATTACCTAAAGATTATATTAATAAAGAAGGAAACCATGTAACCAAAAAAGCTTTAGATTACTTAAAACCTTTAATTTTAGGACAATTGGAATCAAAAAGTGAAAATGGATTACCAAGATATGCAAATTTAAAAGCTGCTGTTACATTAAAACCAAAGAACAAAATATATTAAATTCTTGACAAAAAGAGCTTTAAATAGTATTATAATATACAAATATTTATATTTTTATAAAGACATTGAAGGAGAGGAGTAGTTTTAGTTAAGCTACTAGAGAGAGAAGCTCATCGGCTGAAAGGCTTCTTAGCTAATAACTAAAATGAAGGTCGCTCTGGAGTCGTTTGTCTAAAATTATTAGGACAAACCGGTTTAAACCGTTATATATTATCAAGAGTCTGAATAAATATATTTATTCAGGAACTAAGGTGGTAACGCGAAGAATATCCTTTTTCGTCCTTAATTGGATGGAAAAGGATTTTTATATTTATAATACAAAAACAGGAGGTAATGATAATGGAAAATTTACCAAAAAACTATGATCCAAATAAAGTAGAGGATAAATGGTATGAATATTGGATGGAAAACGATCTTTTTAGAGCTAAAGTTGATCAAGATAAAGAACCATTTTCAATAGTAATGCCCCCTCCAAATGTTACTGGACAACTACATATGGGACATGCTTTAGATAATACTTTACAAGATATAATTACAAGATGGAAAAGAATGAAAGGATTTTCTGCTCTCTGGCTTCCCGGAACTGATCATGCCAGTATTGCAACTGAGGTAAAAGTTGTAGATAAGCTTCGTAATGAAGGAATTGATAAAGATGAAATTGGAAGAGAAGGATTTTTAGATAAAGCATGGGAATGGAAAGATGAGTATGGTGGACGAATTACAAATCAACTCAAGAAAATGGGCTCATCATGTGATTGGTCTAGAGAACGTTTCACTATGGATGAAGGTTGTTCTGAAGCTGTAAAAGAAGTTTTTATACAACTTTATGATAAAGGATTAATTTATCAGGGAGACTATATTGTAAACTGGTGTCCAAGCTGTCATACTACTTTATCTGATGTAGAGGTAGAACATGAAGAACATGAGGGTAAATTATATTATATAAAATATCCTATTAAAGATAGTGATCAATATATAACAGTTGCAACAACTAGACCAGAAACAATGCTCGGTGATACAGCGATTGCAGTAGATCCTTCTGATGATAGGTATAAAGATCTAGTTGGAAAAACTGTTATTTTACCATTAATGAATCGAGAGATTCCTATTGTTGCAGATAGATTTGTAGATAGTGAATTTGGTACAGGAATGGTGAAAGTTACACCTGCTCATGATCCTAATGATTTTGAAATAGGTGAAAGAAATGATCTTGAATTAATAAAAGTAATTGATGAAGATGCAAATATGACTGAAGTTACAGGAAAATATGCTGGAATGGATCGATATGAATGTAGAGAAAAAGTTATTGAAGACTTAAAAGACGAGGGTTTGTTTATAAAAACTGAAGAACATATACATTCTGTAGGGCAATGTTACCGTTGTGATACTGTTATAGAACCATTGGTATCAAAACAGTGGTTTGTAAAGATGGAGCCACTTGCTAAACCAGCGATTGAAGCTGTAAAAAATGGTGATATTACATTCATTCCTGAAAGATTTAGTAAGGTATATTTAAACTGGATGGAAAATATAAAAGACTGGTGTATATCAAGACAACTTTGGTGGGGACATAGAATCCCAGTTTGGTACTGTGAAGATTGTGGTGAAGTAATTGTAAGCCGGACAGAACCACAACAATGTAGTAAGTGTAATAGTAATAATTTAAAACAAGATGAAGATGTTTTAGATACTTGGTTTTCATCTGCATTATGGCCATTTTCTACTTTAGGTTGGCCTAATGATACAGATGAGCTTAACTATTTTTATCCAACTGATGTATTAGTAACTGGTAGAGATATAATCTTTTTCTGGGTTGCTAGAATGATCTTTATGGGACTTGAATTTATGGATGAACCTCCATTTAGCGATGTATATGTTCATGGCTTGATTAGAGATGCTCAAGGTAGAAAGATGAGTAAATCTTTAGGTAATGGAATTGATCCATTAGAAGTAATAGAAGAATATGGAGCAGATGCTCTTAGATTTACATTAATAACTGGGAATACCCCAGGTAATGACATGCGCTTTAGGGAGGAAAGATTAGAAGCAAGTAGAAACTTTGCAAATAAAATTTGGAATGCTTCAAGATTTATTTTAATGAATGTAGATGATTTTGACTTTGATTCTGTTAATTATGAGGATTTAAAGTTAAATCTTGCTGATAAGTGGATGTTAAGTAGAACTAATGAAGTTACTAAAAGAATTGATAAGACATTAGAAAATTATAACTTTGGTGAAATGAGCAAGTCGCTTTATGATTTTATTTGGAATGAATATTGTGATTGGTATATTGAAATATTAAAAGAAAGACTTTATCAAGACAAAGATAAAAAAGCAAAAGAAACTGCTCAATACATGGGACTTAAAATATTAGGAGATATTTTAAAACTCCTACATCCTGTTATGCCAATGATTACTGAAGAAATATGGCAGAAGCTCCCTCTTTCTAAAGAAAGCTTAATGGTAACTAATTGGCCTGAATATAAAGACACTGAAATTGATAAAAAATCAGAAAGAAAAATGAATACAATAATGAGTGTAATTAAAGCAGTAAGAAATATTAGAAATGAGATGAAAGTAGATCCAGGTAGAAAAATTGAAGCAATCCTTTTGTCTGAAAAAACAGATATACTTGAAAATGGAGAAAGTTATATTAAAAATCTTGCAAATATAGATGATCTAAAAATCACAGATACAATAACAGATAGACCTCAACCTTCATCAACTGCAATTATAGAAGGGGTAGAAGTAATTTTACCACTTGAGGGTATGGTTGATATTGATAAAGAACTTAAAAGGCTAAAAAATGAATTAGAAGATGTAGAATATGAAATTAAAAGAGCAAAAGGCAAACTTTCAAATGAAGGTTTTGTAAATAATGCTCCGGAAGATCTTGTTCAAGGAGAAAAGGAAAAAGTAAAAGAATATGAAGATAAAAAAGAAAAATTACTCGAAAGAATAAAACAGATGAAATTAAATTAATTTTTCATTGACTTAAAAAATATATTCTGTTATGATAAGTGCATAAATTAGTTTTAAAAATTGAATATTTTGTACCTCATATAATTCTGGAAATATGGTCCAGAAGTATCTACCAGATAGCCGAAAACTAGCTGACTATGAGGGAAGTGTACCTAGGTGGCCGCATTGATTATAATGGCTGGTTCGAGCGGTACAGATAACATATACACCGAAGGGATAAAAGCCCAGGCGGGTAGGTTCTACTCTTAGTTGATAGTAGATACTACCTGTCTGGGTTTTTTTATTTTTTATTAAACTTTTATAAATTGGGAGGGATATTTTTTGTGAAAAACATCTTAATAATTGGCAGTGGTGGCAGAGAACATGTACTTACCTGGAAATTACATCAAAGTAATCGAGTAGACAAAATATATGTAATACCAGGAAATGCTGGAACTGCACAGTTTGCAGAAAATGTAGAAATTGATGTAATGGATTTTGAAAAAATAGCTGAATTTATAAAATCAAAAAATATTGAAATGACTTTTGTAGGACCAGAAAAACCATTGGCTAATGGAATAGTAGATTATTTAAATGATAAGAATATAGAAGTTTTTGGTCCAAATAAAAAAGCTGCAAAATTAGAGGGTAGTAAAGTATATGCAAAAAAGGTCATGAAAGAATGTAATATACCAACTGCAAAATTTGAAACTTTTAAAAATCCCAAAAATGCTTATGATTATTTAGAACTAGCAAACTATCCACTAGTTGTTAAAGCAGAAGGTTTAGCCTATGGAAAAGGTGTTATAATTGCTAAAAACCAAATAGAAGCAAAAGATGCAGTTAAAAAGATTATGGAAGATAAATACTTTGGTAAAGCAGGAGAAAAGATTGTAATAGAGGAGTATTTAAAAGGAGAGGAAGCCTCTATAATGGTTTTTTCTGATGGAAATACAAATTATCAAATGATTTCAGCTCAAGATCATAAAAAGATTGGTGAAAATGATACTGGATTAAATACAGGTGGGATGGGAGCATACGCTCCAACTCCTTTAATAGATGAAACTTTAAAAACTACAGTTGATCAAGAAATATTAAAACCTTTATTTAATTACTTAAAAGATAACTCTATTGCTTTTAAGGGTATATTATTTTTAGGATTGATGATTGATAATAAAGTTCCAAAAGTATTAGAATTTAATGTTAGGTTTGGAGACCCTGAAGCACAAGTTGTACTACCTTTATTAGAAAATGACTTATTAACAGTAGCAGAAAAGATAAATCAAGAAAAATTAGATGAGATAAATTTAAAATGGAAAAACAAAAAATCAATGGCCGTGATTATGGCTTCAGGTGGATATCCAGTTGAATATAAAAAGGGTAAGGAGATTTTTGGTTTAGATGATATGGAAAATTCAGGTAGTGAAGTTTTTCATGCAGGTACTAAATTAGATGGAAATAAAGTTTATACAAATGGAGGCAGAGTATTAGCTGTAACTTCATTGGGAGATAGCTATCAAGATGTTTATGACAGATGTTATCAAAATATAAAAAAGATAAATTTTGATAAAGCTTATTATAGAAAAGATATTGGATTTAAAATTAAAGGAGTGAAACTATTAAATGACTAAAAAAATAGGAATAATAATGGGTAGTGATTCAGATTTACCAATTATGAAAGAGGCTTGTGAGATATTAGAAGAATTTAAAGTTGACTATGATTTACAAGTAATATCTGCCCATAGGACACCAGAAGTGGCAAGAGAATATGCACTTGATGCTGAAAATAATAATTTCAAAGCAATTATCGCAGGAGCCGGCAAAGCAGCACATTTACCAGGAGTTATAGCTGCAAGTACATTGGTCCCAGTTATAGGAGTTCCGATAAGAACATCTACATTAGGAGGAGCAGATTCACTTTATTCAATGGTTCAAATGCCTGGAGGTATACCAGTAGCAACTGTTGCATTAAATGGAGCTAAAAATGCTGCTTTACTTGCTTTACAGATGATGGCAATAGAAGATCGAGAGATTAAAGATAAGCTTAAAACATATAGAAAAAAAATGAGAGATGAAGTAATTAAAACATCAAATAAACTATCTAAAAAGGGATTTAAAAAATACTTACAAGAAAACAAATAAATGCTGGAGGTAAAATAATGATTAAAAGAAATATTTTTGATAATCTTAATCCATTTGATCATAGATATTCATTTCAAAATAACACCTACAAAAAATTAGAAAACTTTTTATCAGAAGAAGCAAATATACAGTATCAACTTAAAGTAGAATTAGCATTAATCAAAGCATTAAACAAATTAGAAGTATGTCCTGATAATGTAGTAGATGAGGTAAAAGCATCTATTGATAAAATTGATGGTAAAAAAGCTTATCAGGAAGAAAAAAAGACCAAACATAACATTCGAGCATTAGTAAATTTAATACAGCAAAATGTAAGTGATAATTCTAAGCCTTATATTCATTTAACAGCTACATCTTATGATATTGTAGATACAGCAAATTCACTAAGATATAAGGAAGTAACTGATAAAATAATACTTCCTAAATTAAAAGAATTAATAAATATCTTAAGTGATTTAGCTTTACAAGAAAAAGAGACGATTCAGATTGGACGTACTCATGGTCAACATGCAGTACCTGTAACTTTTGGATATGTACTTGCTGGGTTTGTAGAGAGATTAGGATTAAGATATAAAGAAATCAAAAATAAAGCTGATAAGTTAAAAGGTAAATTTTCAGGGGCATGTGGTACTTATAATGCTTCCAGCTTGTTTTTTGATGATCCAGTATTGTTTGAAAAAACTGTTATGAATGAATTAGGTTTAGAACCAGGTGATTTTTCAACACAAATTGTGATAGCAGAATATATGACAGACTTTATTCATTCTATAATATCGACTTTTGGAGTATTGGCAAATTTCAGTGATGATATGAGAAACTTACAGAGGACTGAAATAAATGAAGTAGGTGAGTACTTTAGTAAAGACCAGGTTGGTTCATCTACAATGCCTCACAAACGTAATCCAATTAACTATGAAAACATTAAAAGCATGTGGAAAAAAACTATGCCACAGATGAATACTATTTATATGGATCAAATTTCAGAACACCAAAGGGATTTGAGTAATTCAGCTTCAAGTAGATTTATACCAGATATAATTATTGGATTTACTCTTTCAATGGATAGATTAATTAAGGTTTTAAAAAAATTCGGTATTGATCGTCAAAAAATGAAAGAAAACTTTAATATGTATAGTGAGATGATTATTGCAGAACCTCTCTATATAATTTTAGCTTCACAGGGACACCCTGATGCACATGAAGCTGTAAGAAAATTAACCTTACAGTCTGAAAAGGGTGAAAAAACTCCCCGTGAGCTTTTTTATTTAAAAGATGAGTTTAAGGAATATAGAGAAAAATTAACTGAATATCAAAAGTTAATTATTAATAACCCCAAAAAATATACTGGGGTAGCAAAAAAACGTACTGAATATATAATAAAAAAATGGGAAAATTACTTTAAAAAAGGAGAGATTAAATAATGGAAACTAAAGAAATGATTTATGAAGGTAAGGCAAAAAAGATATATAGCACGGAAGAAGAGGACAAACTAATTATACATTACAAAGATGATGCAACAGCTTTTGATGGTAAAAAGAAAGGTAAGATTAAATCTAAAGGAAAGTATAATCTTGAAATATCTAATATATTTTTCATGCTGTTAGAGGATAATGATATTAAGACACATTTAATAAGACAGATTAATGACACTGATATTTTAGTTAAAAAAGTTGATATAATTCCAATTGAGGTAGTATTAAGAAATGTTGCAGCAGGAAGTTTAGCAAAAAGATTGGGGTTAGAAGAGGGAACAAAATTGAATCGTCCGATCCTTGAATACTATTACAAAGATGATGAATTAGGAGATCCTTTAATTAATAGATATCATATTATTGAAAGAAACTTAGCTACAGAAGGTCAGTTAAAGTTATTGGATATTTTAGGCTTTAAAATTAATAAAGTATTAACAAACTTTCTTGAAGATAAAGGTTTAATTTTAGTAGACTTCAAGTTAGAATTTGGTTTAGATAAAAATGGGAACATAATTTTAGCAGATGAAATATCTCCTGATACATGTAGATTCTGGGATAAAGAAACAAATAAAAAACTTGATAAAGATAGATTTAGAAGAGACTTAGGAGAGATTGAAGAAGCATATCAGGAAATTCTTTATAGATTGAAAAAGGATGTGATTATTTAATGGATTGGGAAGTAAAAATAGAAACTAAATTAAAAGATGGTATTTTAGATCCTCAAGGAAAAGCTGTTAAAACAGGACTTGAATCCCTAGGCTATAATAATGTGAAATCTGTATTTGTTGGTAAATATATGGAAATAGTTTTAAATGATATTGATGATAAAACAGATGCTCAAGAGTTGGTTGAAGAAATGTGTGAAAAACTTTTAGCCAATCCAGTTATTGAAGACTATAAATATGAATTAATGAAGATGGAGGGGTAAAATGAAAGCAGGTGTTGTAACCTTTCCGGGCTCAAACTGTGATTATGATGTTTTTAATGTATTAGACAATATATTTGACTTTGATACAGATATGATTTGGCATAAAGATAAAACATTAGATGACTATGACTTGATAGTTTTACCAGGTGGATTTTCATATGGTGATTATCTACGTTCAGGTGCAATAGCTAGATTTGCAGATATTATGGAACCAGTAATAGAGTTTGCTAATAATGGAGGATTAGTGTTAGGTATCTGTAATGGATTTCAAATACTATTAGAATCTAATTTATTACCTGGAGCTATGAAAGTTAATGATAATTTAAAATTTGTATGTAAAAATATAAAACTTGAAGTTAGTAATAATTTGACTCCTTTTACAAATCAGTATAATAAAAAAGAAATAATAGATATGCCTGTAGCACATGGTGAAGGAAATTATTATATAGACCAAAATGGATTAAACAAGTTAAAAAAGAACAATCAAATTGTATTGAGGTATAAAGATAACAGTGAAAATCCAAATGGTTCATTAAATAACATAGCTGGAATATGTAATAAAGAAGGTAATGTATTTGGTTTAATGCCTCATCCTGAAAGATGTTCAGAAGAAATAATTGCCCCAAATAATAATGACGGTTATAGAATGTTTACTTCAATAATAAATGAAATTACAAATAGAGGTGATAAGTTTGCCAGATAAACCATGGGAAAAAGAAGGTTTAACAGAAAATGAATATGAGATGATCATTAAATTATTAGATAGAAAACCAACTGAAACAGAACTCGGTATATTTGGTGTTATGTGGTCTGAACATTGTAGTTATAAAAACTCTAAATTAGTATTAAAAACATTACCAACAACTGGTCAATGTGTATTACAGGGCCCTGGAGAAAATGCAGGGATAATTGATATTGGTGATAATGATGCTGTTTCTTTTAAAATTGAAAGCCATAACCACCCATCTGCTGTAGAACCATTTCAGGGTGCAGCAACAGGAGTTGGAGGGATAATTAGAGACATATTCACAATGGGTGCAAGACCAATTGCTACCTTGAATTCATTAAGATTTGGCAACTTAGATAATGACAGAGTAAAATATCTTTTTAAAGGTGTTGTATCAGGTATTTCTAGTTATGGAAACAGTATTGGAATTCCTACAGTTGGTGGAGAAATATTTTTTGATAATGCATATGAAGGAAATCCATTGGTAAATGTAATGAGTGTTGGTATATTAGATCATAAAGATATTGCTACTGCTACAGCTAGTGGTGTTGGTAATTCAGTAATGGTTGTTGGAGCAGCAACTGGTAGAGATGGTATACAAGGAGCTAGTTTTGCATCTGATGAGTTAACTGAGGATTCTGATGAAGACCGACCAGCTGTACAGGTAGGAGATCCATTTATGGAAAAACTTCTTCTTGAAGCAAGTTTAGAATTAATAAAAAGTGATAGTATAATAGGGATTCAGGATATGGGAGCCGCCGGATTAACAAGCTCTTCAGCTGAAATGGCCAGTAGAGGTAATAGTGGGATAGAAATTGATATTTCAAAAGTTCCTACTAGAGAAGAAAATATGACTTCATATGAGATAATGTTATCTGAATCGCAAGAAAGAATGCTTGTAGTACCTAAAAAAGGTAAAGAAGAGACAGTAGAAAAAATATTTAGCAAATGGGGATTGCATGCTGAAGTAGTAGGGAAAGTAACAGATGATGGTATGTTAAGGATACTAAACAATGGAAATACAGTTGCAGAAATATCAGCAAAATTATTAGCTGATGAAGCTCCTGAATACAAAAGAGAAGCAAAGAAACCCAAATATGTAGAGAAAATTAATGAAATAAAAGCCAGTAATATAAGAAGTAATGACTTCAATGAGGATTTATTAAATCTTTTATCATCACCAACTATAGCAAGTAAAAAATGGGTTTATGAACAATATGATCATATGGTTATGACTAATACTGTGGTTGGTCCTGGTTCAGATGCAGCAGTAGTTCGTATAAAACAAAAAGATAAAGCGTTAGCTTTAACGACAGATAATAATGGTAAATACTGTTATCTAGATCCCAAAAAAGGTGGTAGTATAGCAGTAGCAGAAGCTGCTCGTAATATTGTTTGTAGTGGGGGAAAACCGATGGCAATAACAGATGGTCTTAACTTTGGAAATCCTATGGATCCCGAAATATACTGGCAGTTTGAAAATTGTGTTAAAGGAATTTCAAAGGCTTGTAAGAAATTAGACACACCAGTTATTGGTGGTAATGTTAGTTTCTATAATGAAAATCCAAAAGGTGCGGTATATCCAACTCCAATTATTGGAATGGTTGGTCTATTAGATTCAATAGATGAAAGAATAACAATGGATTTTAAAGATCTAGGAGATCATGTTTTCTTAGTTGGAGAAACAAAAGAAGAACTAGGAGCGAGTGAATATTTAAAGGTAAATGAAGGAAAAGTAGATGGAAAAGTTCCAGATATTGATTTAGATTTAGAACAGAGGGTTCAAAAATCTGTTTATACAGCCAATAAAAACAAGTTAATAAAATCAGCCCATGATTGTTCTGAAGGTGGACTTGCTGTAGCATTAGCTGAATCTACTTTTAAGAATAATATTGGTGTAAAAATAGATGTTGAAAGTGATATAACTAATAAAGCATTACTTTTTGGAGAAAGCCAAAGCAGAATAGTAATTAGTTTAGATGAAAAGAATGTAAGTGAATTCAAAGAAATTGCAAAAGCCAATAATGTTCCTATAAAAAAATTGGGAATTACACAAAAAAACAAATATGAATTTAATAATTTAATTAATCTAGAAATTAAGGAGTTGAAAATGAAATGGGAAACTGCAATCGAGAAGAAACTTCAGTAATCGATAAGATGGAAGAAGAATGCGGTATATTTGGTATATATAGTAAAACTTCTAATAATGATCTTTCTAGATTAAGTTATTTAGGTTTACATGCCCTCCAACATAGAGGTCAAGAAAGTGCAGGGATATGTGTTAATAAAAATAATAAACTAAAAGTTCACAAAGGTATGGGACTTGTTAGTAATGTTTTTAACAGTGACATTTTAGATGATTTAACTGGTGATATCGGGATTGGACATGTTAGATATTCAACAACAGGGTCATCTTTATTAGTTAATGCCCAACCTTTATTAACTAATAGTATAAAAGGTGACTTAGCTTTAGCTCATAATGGTAATTTAAAAAATGGTCAAGAGCTAAAAGAAAATCTAGAAGCACATGGCTCCATATTTCACTCTACACTTGATACAGAGGTAATTGCTCATTTAGTTGCAAGATCATTTAAAGATAATATTATTGAAGCATTAATTCAGAGTTTGCAACAGCTAAAAGGTGCTTTTAGTTTAGTTGCTATGACTAATGATACATTAATAGCAGCACGAGATCCTCATGGATTTAGACCATTAGTTTTAGGTAAAAAAGGTGATGATTTTGTAGTCGCTTCTGAAACTTGTGCACTTGATATAGTTGATTATGATTTTGTAAGAGAAGTGAATCCTGGAGAAGTTTTAATAATTAATGAAAATGGAGTTGAAAGTAGAAGATATAGTGAAAAAAAGCCTACTTCATTTTGTATATTTGAATATATATATTTTGCTCGTCCAGATAGTGTTATCGATGAAAAAAATGTATATTTAACTAGAAAAGAAATGGGAAAACAACTTGCTAAAGAAATGGATATTGATGCTGATTTAGTTGTACCAGTTCCAAGTTCTGGTGTTGCAGCAGCTCAAGGATATTCTTTGGAATCAAATATTCCTTATGCAGATGGAATATTGAGAAATCGTTATGTTGGAAGAACATTTATTCAACCAACTCAAAAATTAAGAGACTTAAAAGTTAGAATGAAACTTAATCCAATCAAAAAAATATTAGAAGGTAAAGATATAATATTAATAGATGATTCAATAGTAAGAGGTACCACGAGTAAACAGATAATTAGTAGATTAAGAGAAAGTGGTGTTAATAAGATTCATATGGCAATAGCATCTCCACCAGTTAAATATCCTTGTTATTATGGACTTGATACTTCACGTAGAAAAGAGTTAATAGCAAGAGAAAAGTCAATAGAAGATATTGCATCATATATTGGATCAGATACATTAAGCTATATTAGTTTAGATGGAATACTTTCTATACTTAAAAGTGATGGAAATGGTTACTGTACAGCTTGTTTTGATGGTGATTATCCTACAGAACACACTCACAAAAAAGAGGTGGATAAAAATGGGATACTCATATAAAGAAGCCGGTGTAGATATAAAAAAAGGAGAAAAAGCAGTTGATGAAATAAAAGATATTGTAAAATCCACCTATAATCAAAATGTGATTAC
>JBEPXG010000013.1:0-12562 GCA_041642015.1 Halanaerobiales bacterium | reverse complement strand
ATCATAAGTTACTTCTTCATATATTTGCCCATTAACTTTTACAATTGGTGCCTTTTCACATCTTTCTTCAATACAATGAAGTGATTTCAATTCAATTTTATCTTCATATATCTTCTTTAACTTTTGCATTTCATCAATTAACTCCCTTGCCCCCATTAAATAACAGGGAGTTCCTATACATATCTCTACTTTAACTTTATTCATTATCTTTCACTCCTGTCTATTTATTTTAATACCAAAAGATTTCTACATCCTTATTTAATTTCTTTAAACTTTTTGCAATTCTATTCATAACTTGGGTTCTAATCCCCAGTTCTAATGGTAAGTTTAAACTTTGGTGAGATTCATTTACTGCTCTTCCTACAATCATTTTTATATAATCACTTGCTAAAAGCATTCTAATAAGTTGAGATGCACCATCTTTTCCTTCAGGATAAAGTTGACCTAGCTTATGTTTGTCTAAATAATCAGCTGTCTTATTTAAAGTAAGCAGGCCTTCTGTAACCAAATCCATTCCCTTTACTCTCATAATCGGTGGTACATCTTTATTATAATACTCAAAGGTAGACTCTACCTTTTGATTTAACTCTCTTGCTACAATGTGGGCTGTAGTTCCCCCACTAACTACTTTTTTCCCCGGACCTTCTAATAGCTCAAAGATCACTTTTTCATCTTTTTTAGGATCTTGAGGTGGTCCACTTAACATAGTAAGTTCTCTTTTTTCTCTGAAACTTAAACCCAATACAGTAAAATCATCTCCAGGTTCCATAAGATAGTATGCCATACAGATATCAATTAGCTTTTCTATTATGCTTTTTAAGTCATGATATCTTTCAGCAACACTATTTATATGTCTTGCAAACCCTTCCCATCCGAGTCCAAAGTCTAATAATGCTCCAATCCCAGCATGGATTACTCCATCACTAACCATAAATATTTTGTCTTTTTGATCAATTTTAATTTTAGCTTCATGTACAGTTTTGTCTAAAACCTTTCGTTCTTCCATAGGTATCTTTTCAACCTTATTATCTCTTAAAAGAAAAATGGAAGGTGTATCTATTTCAATAATATGGGCATAACCTTTATTAGTAAGTTTTAAAACTGCTAAAGTGGAATAAGCAATCTCTCTTACTTGACAGATCGGTAAAGTAGCTATTATTGTTTCAACAATTTCAATTAAAGATAATTTTTTATCAATTAGACCAACTGCAATCTTCGATGTTAATGTTGAAAGGATGTTAGCTTTAACTCCACTTCCTAAACCATCTGATAATACTACAATTGTTTCTTGATCATTTTTTATAATTTCAACATTATCACCACAGACAACCTGTCCATGTTTAGGTATACTTTTATAGAATTCATCAATAACTAAGCCCATTATTTTTCCTCCTGCATCAACTGGGTAAGTTCATGTAAAGCAGACTTTGTCTCAACAGTTGTTTCACCTAAAAGACTAGCGATTTCTTGTACTATCTTCATCTGCTGGTGAACTACATCTTCAGCTTTTTCAGCTGCCAGTTCTTTCATCTCCTGTACTCTCTTTTTTTGTTTTTCCCGTTGGGTTATATCTGAAAAGATTCCTACAATAACTCTGTATTCTTCAATTGGGAATAAGGTCTGTTCAGTGATTAAATCATATTCATCGTATTCAACTTTTTTATGGATTATGGAATTCTTTGTTTTCCATACTTTTTTATAGTATTTAGGATCAATGAATTCACTAACTGATTTACCTGTACAAGCTGGAGTATTCTTTCCAAATAGTTCATCAGCTACCGGATTTATCTCTTGGATTATCATATTAGGATCTACTACTATAATTGCATTATGAGAAGATTCTACGATAATGTGAGATAATGATTCTGCCTTTTTTTTCATATATGGTATACACATATTTTTTTGTGCTAAACCATGATATACTGCTATAGCTTTCTCACGACAAGAGTCATATCCACAACCTCCACAGTTAGTTTCATCTTCTTTTTTTTCTTTACCAATATCTTTTAAAATCTTTCTAATTTCTTCTTCTGGTGGAACTTCATAAACCTTCTTCCGGTCTTTATAATTTCTTTTTACACTACTTATATTAAAATAGCTATATAGATCTTTTGAATTATATTCAACCTGTTTTTTATCGGTATATTCTTTTATCTTTATCTCTTTACTTAAAGTACTATCATAGTTTTCTACACCAGGTCCATTAATACAGCCACCTTCACAAGCCATAAGTTCAATAAATTTAGGTTTCATTCTTTTTTCTTTAATATCTTCTAGGACCTGTTTTGCGTTTTTTACTCCACTTGTATAAAGTACTTCACTTTGATTAAAGTCTTGCAATAAATTTGTCGCTTTTACAGCACCCTTTTCAAGAGGATAAGTACCAGTTATTTTTCCACATCCTTCATCTATCTTGATACTTTCATATTCTTTTAGATTAATATCATTTTCAATACATAGTTCTTTAAACTGTTTAAAAGTTATTACTGCATCAACTTTAGAATTCATTCTATCATTGTCAATTTCATCCATCTTTGCAATACATGGTCCTATAAAAACCACCTTTGAATCTTGTCCATACTTTTCTTTTAAAAGCTGGGCATGTAGATTCATCGGTGATGCTATATCAGAAAGATAGTCCAACATTTTAGGATAATGTTTTTCAATTAAATTAATAATTGAAGGACAACAACTTGAAATTAGTGGTTTATCTCTTTTATGTATCATCTGATTAAAGTTATCAGCAACTATTTCTGCAGCTTGTGCAGTTTCAGTTATGATATCTACTCCTAAATGTCTTAAAGTACCAATTATATTTGTCCACTCAATGTCTTTATAAGCAGTAAGATAAGAAGGGGCAAGACTGACAATAACCTTCTGATTAGAATTAATGTATTCAAATAACTTTTCTTTCATATCAAATGGTTTTTTAGAATTTTGTGGACAGACATTTATACAGGTACCACAGTATATACAGTTATCTTCAATTATCCAAGCCTGTTCATCAAAACCTATTGCACCCACTTCACAGCTTCTAAGACAGCGGTGACAGTCTTGACAGCTTGACTTAACAACATCAAGTATTTTCATTCACAAACTCCTCCAAAATATATTTATTAATTATATTTTCAACATCAGATCCAGAGACATTGGAAATTTTATTGTCATCTACTGAAATATTAACACCATCAGTACAGTTATTCTGGCAAAAACTAGCCTTTAATTTCACCTTGTCTTCAAGTTCTTTTGCTTGTATTATACGCTTAAATTCTTCAACAACATCTGGTGCACCCTTAAGGTGACAACTACTACCTACACATATTTTAACCTCTATCATAAGTATAATCTCCTTATTTTGTGATTTAATTCACATTAATGATAATATAAAAAACCTTTTTTGTCAATAATAAAATGACATTTTTTAAAGGTTTTTTACATACTTCTTGTATTTTTTTCTAAAAATTCATTTATAACTTGTGCTAATTTATCACTTATACCCTCAACTTCTTTTAATTCATCTAAATTAGCTCTTCTTATTTTAGCTAAAGAACCGAAGTGTTTAAGTAGTGCTTGTCTTTTTTGTGAACCAATTCCTGGAATTCGTTCTAACATACTATGTGTTATCCTTCTAGATCTTAATTTACGGTGATAGTTTACTGCAAATCGGTGTGCTTCATCCCTTACTCGTTGTAATAGATGAAGGGCATTTGAGTTTTTGGGAATTATATATGGATCATTTTTTTCTGGGACGAATACTTCTTCTTCTCTTTTAGCAAGACCTATTATTTGAATATCTTCAATATTTAGTTCTTTTAAAACCTCTACAGCTGCATTTAACTGTCCTTTACCACCATCAATTAATATTAGATCAGGTAGTTTTCTATCTTCATCAAGTAGTCTACTATATCTTCTTTTTACTACTTCCTGCATCATTGCAAAGTCATTAGGTCCTTCATCATGTCTTATCTTAAATCTTCTATATTCGCTTTTACTAGCCCTACCATTTTTAAATACTACCATAGATGCAACAGGGTCAGTTCCTTGTATATTAGAAATATCAAAACCTTCAATATGAGAGGGGGGTATTTCTAATTCAAGATATTCTGCTAGATCTTTTACTGCTTGTGTAGTACGTTTTTCTTCATACTTCCTTTTGATACTCTCTTTTTTTAAATTTTGATAGGCATTTTGTTCTGCCATCTCAATTAATCTTTTTTTATTACCTATCTTAGGTATCTTTATTTCTACAATCTTTCCCTTTAGCTGTTTTAAACGATCTGCAAGGATTTCCTTATTATTGATCTCTGTATTTATTAATATTTCATCAGGAAGTTGTGGGGCCTGTTCATAGTACTGTTGTAGAAAGGAAGACATCACTTCATTTTTGTTTTCACCTTCTGGTACTTTTAAGATAAAGTGTTCCTGACCAATTAATTTCCCATTTTTAACTAAAAGAAGCTGAACACAGTATGCACCATCTTCTGTAATAGCAATAATATCACGGTCTTTATTATCTTCTGACATTACCTTTTGCTGTCTTGAGATTTCTTTTACTGCTTTTATAGCATCACGATATCTCGCTGCTCTCTCAAAGTTTTGTTCTTTTGCAGCTTTTTTCATCTCATCTTCTATCTTTGTTATTAAGTCTTTTTGTCTTCCAGATAAGAACATGATTACCTGATCAATCAACTTATTATAGTCATCTTTACTAATTTTACCAACACATGGTGCAGTACATTTATCTATATAATAGTTAAGACAAGGTCTTTCAAGCTGATTTTCTACACTAAAATCATAATTACAGCTTCTTAGTTTAAAAAGATCTTTTAAAATATTTATCGTTTTATAGATTGCATTTACATCTGCAAAAGGACCAAAGTATTTACTTCCATCATTTTTTACTACCCTAGTCTTTTTTACCCTGGGGAAATCTTCATAAGTCGTTACTTTTATAAAGGGATAGGTTTTATCATCCTTAAGTCTAATATTGAATTTAGGCTGATACTTTTTAATTAAATTTGCTTCTAAGATATATGACTCCATCTCAGTATCAGTTACTATATAGTCAAAGTCTTTGATATGATCAACCATTATAGTAGTTTTATAAGTATGGTTTCCTTTACGGAAATAGGAACGGACCCGTTTTTTTAAAGAACGGGCCTTTCCTACATATATAATATCACCAGAACTATCTTTCATTAAATATACTCCTGGTTGATCTGGTATTTGACTGATTTGTTCCTCAATATATTTACTCATTAAAATCACCTATTTTTTTAATACATCTTTTAAAAACTTTCCTGTATAGGAGTTCTCTACTTCTGCAACTTCTTCAGGTGTACCTGTTGCTAATACTTCTCCACCTTTATCTCCACCCTCAGGTCCAAGATCAATTATATAATCAGCTGACTTTATTACATCTAGATTGTGTTCAATTACAATTACAGTATTACCACCTTCTCTAAGTCTGTGCAGTACTTCTAAAAGCTTTTTAATATCTGCAAAATGTAGTCCTGTGGTTGGTTCATCTAACATATATAATGTGCTTCCAGTACTTCTTTTACCTAACTCAGTAGATATTTTTACTCTTTGAGCTTCTCCACCTGATAATGTTGTTGCTGGTTGTCCTAACTTAATATATCCTAACCCAACATCATAAAGGGTCTGTAATCTTCTTTTTAATGGAGGAATCTTATCAAAGAAGTCAAGTGCTTCTTCAACTGTCATATCTAAAACATCTGCTATTGTTTTCCCCTTATACTTAATCTCAAGGGTTTCCTTATTATATCTTTTCCCTCCACAAACTTCACAAGGTACATAAACATCAGCTAAAAAGTGCATCTCAATTTGATTAATACCTTGACCTTTACAAGCTTCACAGCGTCCACCTTTTACATTAAAACTAAATCTACCTTTATCATAACCTCTTCTTCTTGCCTCAGGAGTTTCAGCAAAAAGGTCTCTGATATAATCAAAAACTTTTGTGTAAGTCGCAGGATTAGAACGAGGTGTTCTACCAATCGGTGATTGGTCAATACTAATTACCTTATCAAGATGTTCTAGTCCTTTAATATCTTCATGTTTTCCAGGGTGTTCAGTAGAATCATAGAAATGTTTCATTAGTTCTCTTTTTAAGGTATAGTTAATTAATGTTGATTTACCTGAACCAGATACACCTGTTATACAGGTAAAGGTACCGAGTGGTATTTCAACATCAATATCTTTTAGATTAAACTGTTTTGCACCTTTAATTTCTAAAAACTTACCATTAGGCTCATATCTATCTTTTGGTACCGGAATATTTTCTTCACCTTTTAGATATTTTCCTGTTAATGATTTTTCTGAATTTATAATTTTTTCAAGATTACCTTGAGCAACAACATATCCACCATGTTTTCCGGCTCCAGGTCCAATATCTATTATATGATCAGCTGTTTTAATGGTTTCTTCATCATGTTCAACTACAATTACTGTATTACCCAATTCACGGATATGTTCTAAAGTACTGATCAATCTCTTATTATCTCTTTGATGAAGACCAATACTTGGTTCATCTAGAATATATAGTACACCTACTAAGCCTGAACCAATCTGAGTAGCCAATCTTATCCTTTGTGCTTCACCACCAGATAAAGTACCTGCTGATCTTTCTAAGGTTAAATAATCCAATCCAACATTAACTAAAAACTTTAATCTATTTCTAATCTCTTTTAAGATTTCAGAAGCAATGAATTTTTCTCTTTTTGAAAGTTCTAGATTTTTTATAAATTCAAGTGCATCACCAATATTTTTACGAGTAAAGTCAGCAATTGATATTCCACCAACTGTTACTGCTAATACTCCTGGTTTTAATCTTTTTCCATCACATGCTTTACAATGATCTTCTCTCATATATTTTTCTAGCTTGCTATGAGTCTTTGCTGAATCAGATCTCTTTAATCTACGTTTTAGATAACTAATTACTCCCTTATACTCAGTGTTTTGTTGTCTTGTTTTTCCAAAGCGATTTGTATATGGAAATGTTAAAGTACGATCTGAACCATAGAGTAACATATCTCTAATTTCTTGATCTAATTCTTTAATTGGAGTTTTTCTACTAAACCCATATTCTTCAGCTAAAGCTTCCAATATACGTGGATAATAGCGACTTCTTGTGTTTCTCCAGGGAATTATTCCTCCATCTTCAATCGATCTTTCTTTATCTAAAATTAAATCTGGTTCAAACTCTTTATCAATACCTAACCCATCACAGGTTGGACATGCCCCATATGGGCTATTAAAAGAAAACATACGTGGAGTTAATTCTTCAAGATTATATCCATGTTCATTACAAGCATATTTTTCACTAAAGGTAAGTGTTTCTCCATCAATAATATCTACATAAACTAATCCATCTGCATACTCTAAAGCAGTTTCAATAGAATCTGCTAATCTTTCTCTGATATCTTCTTTTATAACAATTCTATCAACAACAACTTCTATATCGTGTTTTTTGTTTTTATCTAATTCAAAATCATCATCTATTAAATAACTTTCACCATCAACCTTTACTCTAATAAATCCATCTCTTCTAGCTTGAGCAAAAACTTGATCATGTTCACCTTTTCTTCCCCTTATAACTGGTGCTAAAATCTGTATTTTAGTTCTATTTTTTAGCTCAAGAACCTGATCAACAATCTCATCTAGGGTCTGTGAACTAATCTCTTTACCACAAACCGGACAGTGTGGAGTACCTATTCTAGCATAAAGCAGTCTCAGGTAATCATATATTTCAGTTACAGTTCCAACAGTAGAACGCGGATTTTTACTTGTTGATTTTTGATCAATTGATATTGCAGGTGATAAACCTTCAATATATTCAACTTTTGGTTTTTCCATCTGTCCTAAAAACTGTCTTGCATATGAGGAAAGTGATTCAACATATCTTCTTTGACCTTCTGCATAAATAGTATCAAATGCTAAAGAAGATTTACCAGATCCACTTAACCCTGTTATTACAATTAACTTATCACGTGGTATCTCTATATCTATATTTTTTAAATTGTGTTCCTGGGCTCCTTTTACAATAATTTTATCTTTGCCCATTATATATCACCTCATCTATTTGAAAGTTCCTCTTTAATTTCTGTTATCTCATCTCTAATTTGTGCTGCAACTTCAAATTCTAGATTTGAGGCCGCATCATCCATTTCTTCTTCTAATTCAATAATCTTGTTTTGTAGTTCAATTTTTGAAAGTTCTTTAAAGTTATCATCATCAGCACTATATATTTTTTCTCTACTTTCTTCTATAACTAATTCTTCCGGTCTAACTACTTCTCTAACCGGTTTTTTGATTGTTTGTGGTTCAATATCATTTTTTTCATTAAATTCTTTTTGAATTTCTCTTCTACGATTTGTTTCATCAATAGCTTTTTTCATAGAATCTGTAATACGGTCTGCATACATTATTACCTTACCATTTACATTACGAGCAGCCCTGCCGATAGTTTGTATTAATGGTCGTTCTGCTCTTAGAAAACCTTCTTTATCTGCATCTAAAATTGCAACTAAAGAAACTTCTGGAATATCTAAACCCTCTCTTAAAAGATTAATACCAACTAATACATCAAATTTATCTAATCGTAAATCTCTAATTATTTCAGATCTCTCTAATGTATCTATATCAGAGTGTAAATAGCGAACTCTTATTCCCGCTTCACCAAGATATTCAGTAAGGTCTTCAGACATTCTTTTAGTTAAAGTTGTAACTAAGACCTTTTCATTTCTTTCTTCAACTACAATTCTAATTTCTTCTAATAGGTCATCAATTTGACCTTTGATTGGTTTTACTTCAATCTTAGGATCAATAAGACCTGTTGGACGAATAATCTGTTCAACAATCTGTTCACTGTTTTCATACTCATAAGGACCTGGAGTAGCTGATACATAAACAGCTTGTTTAACAACATCTTCAAACTCTTCAAAATTAAGTGGTCTATTATCCATTGCAGAAGGAAGTCTAAAACCATAGTCAACTAATTTTTCTTTTCTAGATCTATCTCCTGCATACATACCACCAATCTGTGGTACTGTCATATGAGACTCATCAATAAAGACTAAAAAGTCATCTGGAAAATAGTCTAATAGGGTCTGTGGTCTTGAACCTTTTGGTCGACCACTTAGATGTCTGGAATAATTTTCAATCCCAGAGCAAAAACCCATCTGTTCTAACATTTCCAGATCATAGTTAGTTCTTTGTTCTAAACGCTGAGCTTCAACTAATTTATCTTGATCTCTAAGTTCTTTAAGTCTTTCTACCAATTCTTTTCTAATTTCTTTAATCGCTCGTTCAATTTTATCTTCTGGAGTAACAAAGTGACTGGCTGGATAAATAGTAACTTCTCTCATCTCATCAACAATTTCACCTGTTACAGTATTGATATGAGTTATCCTATCTATCTCATCTCCAAAAAGTTCAATCCTTATTGCCTGATCTTTATATGCAGGGTAAATTTCGATAACATCTCCTCTTACCCTAAAGTGACCCCTCTGTAAGTCAATATCGTTTCTACTATACTGCATTATAGAGAGTTCTCTTAAAATTTCTTTTCTATCTCTTGTATCTCCAACTTTAAGTGTAGATGAAAGTTCTAAATAGTCTGCTGGTGAACCTAGACCATAAATACAAGAAACACTAGCAACAATTAATACATCCCTTCTTTCAAAAAGTGCACTTGTTGCAGCAAGTCTTAGTTTATCAATGTCTTCATTAATCGATGCATCTTTTTCAATATAGGTATCAGTTTGTGGAACATATGCTTCAGGCTGATAATAGTCATAATAGCTTACAAAGTATTCAACCCTATTTTCAGGGAAGAACTGTTTAAACTCATTAACCAATTGAGCTGCTAATGTCTTATTATGTGCAATAACTAAAGTTGGTTTATTAACCTTTTCAACAACTTCAGCCATTGTATATGTTTTACCAGTACCTGTTGCTCCTAACAAAGTCTGATGTCTATATCCTTTTTTTACTCCCTCAACCAGTTCTTCTATAGCTTGAGGTTGATCTCCTTTTGGTTCATAAGGAGAGTGTAGTTTAAATTTATTTTTCATAAAATATTCACCTTTTTATTTGTTTTGTCCAATAGATATTATACTATATATACAAATCTAGTGCAAACAAATGTTCATCTAGCTTGCACCAATAGTTATTATAACATAAATTTGTTAATTGTAATAGTAATTATTACTAAAAATACTTAAAAATATATAAAAATTAAAAGTCCTTTAAATCTTCAGCAATCTTTTTACCGGTTTCAGTTGTGGCTAAACCACCTTCTGATGTTTCTTTAAGGCTAACTGACATTAAGTCCCCTACTTCCATCATTGCTTCAATTACTTCATCAGGTGGAATTACACTTGCAATATTACTCATCGCCATATTAACTGCTGTTAAGGCATGTGATGCTGCAAAACCATTCCTTTTTACACATGGTACTTCAACTAATCCTGCTACAGGATCACAAACTAATCCTAAAAGATTTTTTAAAGCTAATGCAAAAGCATCACCTACTTGTTTGGGAGTCCCTCCTAGAAGTTCAACAGCCGCACCGGCTGCCATAGCTGATCCAACTCCACATTCAGCTTGGCATCCTCCAGCTGCACCAGCAAGAGTTGCTTTTTTTGCCACTACTTCTCCTAAGCCACCTGCTGTAAATAGGGCATTAATTACTTTACCATCTTCTATATTATATTTTTCAGCAATAGATAACAATAAAGCAGGAACTATTCCACTTGCTCCAGCTGTAGGACCTGCTACTACCTTACCCATACAGGCATTTACTCCTGATACTGCTAATGCTTTAGTTATTACATTTTGTAGAAGTTCTCCTCCAATAAAGTTATTAGAGTCCCTTAATTTAACTGCCTCACCACCGGTTAGACCACTAGCAGATTTTAAGTTACTATTTAAACCTTCTTTGATAGATTCTTTCATAACTTTTAAGTTCTCACTCATTTTATTTATGATTAATTCTCGTTCTAATTCAGTTTTTTCAATTTCAGCATCTATTACTAATTCACTAATTTTTACATTATCATTTTCAGCTTTATTAATTAAGTGTTCAATCTTATTATATTCCACTTTATACTCCTCCTAAAATGGTTCTATATACCTTACTTGATAGATATCTTCCATATTATCAAGATGAGATATCACATAGTCATTTACTTTATGATCAAGTTCAATGATTGCAGATCCTACTTCACCTTTTCTGTTTCTAAACACTATCATTCGGGCAATGTTTAATTTATAGCTGCCTAATATTGAGGTAATAATTCCGATTTCACCTGGTTCATCTTTATGCAAAACCCATAAGGTGGGCATTTCACCGGTAAAATCTACTTCATAATCATTTATCTTTATAATTTTTATCTGGCTACCCCCAACAGATGAACCGATAATTGTCATCTCTTTGTTTTCACTGTATAAATCCAGTTTTGCAGTATTAGGGTGTACATTCTTTAATTCAGATAAATGAAAATCAATTTCTATTCCTCGTTCGGCTGCTATATTAAGTGCATCTTTTATTCTTTCATCATCTGGTTTAAAGCCCAAAAGACCGCCTACTAAAGCGCGGTCTGTACCATGGCCTTTAAATGTACGAGCAAAAGATCCATGTAAATGGATATCTGCCTTTATTATTTTATCTTTAAAGATTGTTTTTGCTAAATAACCTACTTTTACTGCTCCTGCTGTATGTGAACTTGAAGGTCCAATCATAATTGGACCTAATACATTAAATACACTCAAGTTTAATCCACCTCTCTAGCTTGCTTTATCTAATGAACTATCTTCAATTTGTTTTAATTGTTCTTGTAGATACTTAATAGCTTCTTGTTTTTGGTTATCTATTATTTCTTCACTTTCTTCTTCATTATTTTCTTCATCACTTGCTTCACTTTCAGGATCTTCGAGTTGGAATTCTACTAAATAGTCTGGTTCAATACCTTTTTCATGGATAAAGGTTCCATCTGGTGTATAGTATCTAGCAGTTGTTAAACGAAGTGCTGAACCATCCCCTAAAGGAATTACAGTTTGTACTGTTCCTTTTCCAAATGATTTCTGGCCAAGTAATTTACCTCTATCAGTATCAGAAATAGCTCCTGCCACGATCTCTGAAGCACTTGCACTACCTTCATTAATTAATACTATAACTGGTAGATCAGTAGCTTCAATATCAGATTTTACATTAAATACTTCATCATCACTTCTTCTGCTTTTAACAGTTACAACTTGCCCCTGATCTATAAAGTTACTGGCTACTTTTACAGCTTCATCTAATATACCACCAGGATTACTTCTTAAATCTAAAATTAAGGCTTGAGCTCCTTTTGATTCTAAATCATTGATTGCTTCTTCTGTTTTATAACCAACATCTTTTGCAAACTGGGCTATTGATACATAACCTATATTATCTGTTTCCATATTATGTTCCACATATGGCACTTCAATATTTGCTCTAGTAATATCTACATCAAACTCTTCTTCCTCACCTCTTAAAATTGTTAATGTTACA
>JBEPXG010000012.1:0-12787 GCA_041642015.1 Halanaerobiales bacterium | reverse complement strand
AGAGAAATATGTAAGTTAACAGAAAAAAGTATGGAAGATATTAAGATGCCTACTAATCGACCACCTTTATCCGGAATTAAATTAGGAGAATTAGCAGGTGATAATGATGATAAATAATGCTGAGATAGTAATAATAGGTGGTGGAGTGATTGGTGCATCTATTGCATATAATTTAGCAAAAAAAGGGATGAAAGATATTGTTGTTTTAGATAAAAACTATATAGCAAGTGGTTCTACAGGTAGCTGTGGAGCTGGTATTAGACAGCAGTGGGGTACTGAGATGAACTGCCTTTTATCTAAAAAAAGCATGAAAATATTTGAAAACATGAATGAAATATTGAAAACAAAAAAAGATATAGAATTAAAACAAGGTGGATATCTATTATTAGCATATTCAAAAGAGGAATTAAACCAGTTTAAAGAAAATATTAAATTACAGCATAGTTTAGATATACCATCTAAACTTTTAACTATTAAAGAAGCAAAAGAAATTGTTCCACAACTGAATACTAAAGGAATTACAGGTGCAGCCTTTTGTCCGACAGATGGACATGCTAATCCATTTAGAGTAACCGATGCTTATGTAGAAGCTGCAAAAAGAAAAGGGGTAAAATTTTATACATACACTAAAGCAGAAGATATTGTAACTAAAGATGGTAAAATTAAAAAGGTTATAACTGACCGAGGTGAAATAAATACAAATAAAGTAGTTAATGCTGCTGGAGGTTTTTCAAAAGAGGTAAGTAAGATGGCAGGTATTGATATTCCAACTAAATCGGAAAGACATGAAATTTTGGTTACTGAACAAGTTAACCCAATACTGCAACCAATGGTAATGTCCTTTTCATATAATATTTATTGCCAACAGACACCTGATGGTAGCTTCATTATGGGATATGGTGATCCAAATGAGCCAGAAAGTCATAACATCAATTCAAGTTGGCAGTTTTTAGAAGAAATGTCTAAAAAGGCAACTAATCTTCTCCCCTTCTTAAAGAAACTAAGGGTAGTAAGACAGTGGGCTGGATTATATAATATAACACCTGATGCTCAACCTATTTTAGATGAATCTAATAAGATTGATGGATTTTTTATGGCAGTTGGATTTAGTGGCCATGGATTTATGATAGCTCCTATGACAGGTATATTAATGTCTGAAATGATAATAGGTGAAGAGTTGAGTATAGATATAAAATTAGATTTAGAAAGATTTGAAAAAGGAAGACTAATATTAGAACCATCAGTTGTTTAAAAAATACTAGGAGGTATTTAAGATGAGTGCAAATGATATTTTCAGTTTAAAAAGACCTGATAATGAACCAATATTAAGTTATGAACCCGGTTCAAAGGAGAAAAAAGAATTAAAAGATGAATTAGAAAAATTAAAAAATAATCCAGTTGAAATACCATTAATAATTAATGGAAAAGAAGTAAAAACTGGCAATACAAAAGAAATTACTGCTCCACATGATAAAAGTATTGTTTTAGGTAGATATCATATGGCAAGTGAAAAAGAGATTAACCAAGCTATTGAAGCTTCTTTAGAAGCTAAAAAAGAGTGGGAAAATACTTCTTGGGACAAAAGAGCTTCTATCTTTTTAAAAGCAGCTTCTTTACTTGCTGGTCCTCAAAGGGCAAGACTAAATGCTTCTACAATGTTATGTCAAAGCAAAAATGTATTTCAAGCTGAAATAGATTCAGCTTGTGAGTTAATAGATTTCTTAAGGTTTAATTCATATTTTATGACTAAAATATATGAAAACCAACCTAGTTCAACAGATAACATATTAAATAAAATGGAGTATAGACCTCTTGAAGGTTTTGTATTTGCAGTACCTCCTTTTAACTTTACATCTATTGGAGGAAATCTACCCACTGCTCCAGCATTAATGGGTAATACAGTTTTATGGAAGCCTGCTTCTACAGCAGTATATTCAAACTATTTCTTTATGAAACTATTGATGAGAGCCGGTTTACCTGAAGGTGTAATTAACTTTGTACCTGGAAAAGGATCTGAAGTTGGTCCTTTAGTGCTTAATAGAGAAGAACTTGCCGGGATTCATTTTACAGGTTCTGTAGGTACATTAAACCAAATGTACAAAGAAGTTGGGGAAAGTGTAGAAAAGTATAAAACATATCCAAGAATTGTTGGTGAAACTGGTGGCAAAGACTTTGTATTTGCTCATAAATCTGCAGATAAAAAAGAATTAGTAACTGCTTTGATTAGAGGTGCATTTGAATATCAAGGTCAAAAATGTTCAGCAGCATCTAGAACTTATATTCCAGATAATATATGGGATGATATTAAAGATGTACTTGTTGAAAAAACAAATAATTTAAAAATGGGACCTGTAGAAGACTTTACTAACTTTATTAATGCAGTTATTGATAAATCAGCTTTTGATAAAATTACAAACTATATTGATTATGCTAAAAATGCAAAAGATGCTGAAGTAATTGCTGGTGGAGAATATGATGAATCAAAAGGTTATTATATTAGACCTACTATTATATTAACAACTGATCCTAAATTTAAAACAATGGAAGAAGAAATTTTTGGTCCAGTTTTAACTATTTATGTTTATGAATCGGATAAATTTGAAGAAAATCTTAAACTTTGTGATCAAACTTCTCCATATGGTCTTACAGGTAGTATCTTTGCTAAAGATAGAAGTGCTGTTAAAAAAGCACAAAGGGTATTAAAACAGGCTGCAGGTAACTTCTATATTAATGATAAACCTACAGGTGCTGTGGTTGGCCAACAACCATTTGGAGGAGCAAGAAAATCTGGTACTAATGATAAAGCGGGAAGTCAATGGAATTTAATGAGATGGGTTTCTCCAAGGGCTATTAAAGAAAACTTAAACCCACCAATAGATTACAAGTATCCATTTATGAAAGAAGAATAAGCTATGAATGCTGAATATTCAGGGGTTACATATTTTAGCCCCTGAGTATTTTTTTGATTAATTAAAGGTATTTAAAATTTATTATTGAAATAATGATTTGGTTGTTATATTATTCAATTAAATCTTTATACATTTGTTAATAATGATGATTAATTCAATAATTTGAGGAGCTGATTTAATGCCGAATAAAGGTAAGGTTAAAATCACTCACCCTAATCGATGTAAGGGCTGTAATATTTGTGTTATGTACTGTCCTACTGATGTCTTGAAGGTTGTTGATGGGCAAATAACTATTACCGATATTGATGATTGTGTTGGATGTAATAACTGTGAACTAAGTTGTCCAGACTTTGTATTAGAGGTGGTGGAAGAAGATGACAAATAAAGCAAAATTATTACAAGGTGATGAAGCAGTTGTTGAAGGAGCTATAGCTGCAGGGGCCAGATTCTTTGCTGGATATCCAATTACACCCGCCTCTGAGATTGCTGAAGGTTTAGCGGAAAAACTTCCTATACATGGTGGTAAGTTTATTCAAATGGAAGATGAATTGGCTAGTATGGCATGTATAATTGGTGCTTCCTTAAGTGGACTTAAATCTATTACAGCTACAAGTGGTCCTGGGTTTTCACTAAAACAGGAAAACTTAGGTTTAGGCATGATGATTGAAGCACCTTGTGTAGTTGTGAATGTACAAAGAGTAGGTCCATCTACAGGATTACCTACCTCACCATCTCAAGGTGATGTTATGCAAGCAAAATGGGGAACTCATGGTGATCATCCTGTAATTGCTTTAGCACCTTCCTCTGTTGAAGAGACTTTTGAATTGACTGTAAAAGCATTTAACTTTGCTGAAAGATTTAGAACACCAGTAATCTTGTTATTAGATGAAATTGTTGGACATATGAGAGAAAAAGTGGTTTTACCTAAACAAGATGACATAGAGATATGGGATCGTAAAAAACCTGAAGTAAGTTCTGAAGATTTTAATCCATATGAGGAAACAGAGGATCATATACCTCCAATGCCTGCTTATGGTGAAGGATATAGATATCATACAACAGGACTATTTCATGATAAAACCGGTTTCCCTAGAGGAACTAATGAAGATGCTAAAAAATTAATGGATCGTCTAATGGCTAAAATAGAAGAAAATATGGATATCATATCATTATATGAAAAAGATATTAGAGATGACGATGAAGTTGTAGTTTTAGCTTATGGTTCAACAATGCGTTCAGCCATTAATGCTGTTAATCGTGCAAGAAATGAAGGAATTAAAGCAGGTTGGATAAAACTAAAAACTCTCTGGCCTTTCCCAGAAGAGTTAATAAAAAATTTAAGTAAGGATGTAAATTCTATAATAGTGCCTGAATTAAATAGAGGACAATTAATAAAAGAAGTTAAAGAACATGTTTTTGGAAATGCTGATGTAAGAGGAATTAATAAGTATGATGGAACCTTAATAAAACCTGATGAAATCCTCGATTTAATTAGGGAGGTAAAATAGATGAATTATGATATAGATAGATTTTTTAGACAAGATAAACTTCCCCATATTTGGTGTCCAGGATGTGGACATGGAACTATAATGGCCAATTTAGCCAGAGCTATTGATAAAGCAAACTTAGATCCAGATAAAATTGTAGTTGTTTCTGGAATTGGTTGTTCAGGACGTGCATCTGGATATATGAACTTTGATACTTTACATGCAACACATGGTAGAGCTATTCCTTTTGCAACTGGAATAAAGTTAGCTAATCCAGAACTAAATGTTATTGTAATTACTGGAGATGGTGATGGTGCAGCTATTGGTGGCAACCATTTAATACATGGAGGAAGAAGAAATATAGATTTAACTGTAATATTGATGAATAATCATATTTATGGAATGACTAGTGGTCAGTTTTCACCTATGACTCCAACAGGTGCAAATGCTACTACTACCCCTTATGGTAATATAGATCAAAATTTTAACTTAGCTGACTTAACAAAAGCTTCAGGTGCTTCCTTTATAGCTAGGGGTACAGCTTTTAATACAAGACAGTTAATAGAAATCTTTAATGATGGTCTTTTACACAAAGGATTTTCTTTTATAGAAGCAATTAGTCAGTGTCCTGTTAACTATGGACGTAGAAATAATATAGATACTGCTGTTAAGATGCTTGAATGGCAAAAAGAGTCTTCAGTAAATATAAAAAAATGGAATAAACTATCTGATGAAGAAAAAAAGGGTAAATTTCCAACAGGTATAATATATAAAGAAGATAAAAGAGAATATACAGAGATGTATCAAGAAATAATAGACTCTGTTCAAAAGGAGGCCTAACTATGGATAGATATGAAATTAGACTAAGTGGGGCTGGTGGACAGGGAATGATACTTGCCGGAATCATTATAGCTGAAGCTGTGTTATATGAAGAAGGCTTAAATGTAACCCAAACTCAGTCATATGGTCCTGAATCTAGAGGTGGGGCCAGTCGTGCAGAAGTTGTATTAAGTAAAGAAGTAATTGACTTTCCTAAAGTAATAAAACCAGATATATTAGTTGCTTTAACCCAAAAAGCATATGACAAATATAGTAAAGATGTAAAAGAAGATGGTATAGTTATTGTAGATGATAGTATAGATACAAAAGATAGTAAAAATAAAACATATAAACTACCGATTTTTGAAAAAGCTATTAATGAAGTGGAAATGAAATTAACAGCTAATATTTTAGTTTTAGGTGTTATAGATGATTTAATTCCACAGATTAGAACATCTTCAATAAAAAAGGCTATCAAAAACAGAGTACCAGAAAATACTGTAGCAGTTAATATGAAAGCATTTTCTGTGGGTAAGAAAATGGCTGAAGGAGGTAATATTGGTGAGTGATGAAAAGTTAAAAAAGACTGAAAAAGATTGGGAAGAAAATAAATATGGAAAAACCGTAAATAGATTTGGTGAAAGAAAAGATGAATTTAAATCTGATTCTGGTAGAACCATAAAACCATTATACACACCATTAGATTTAGAAAATATAGATTATGAAGAAAGTATTAACTATCCTGGTCAATATCCATTTACCAGAGGAGTTTATCCTACAATGTATCGCAGTAAGTTTTGGACAATGAGACAATATGCTGGTTTTGGTAATGCTAAAGAAACTAACCAGAGATTTAGATATTTGCTAGATCAAGGACAAACTGGCTTAAGTGTTGCTTTTGATCTTCCAACTCAGATTGGTTATGATTCTGATCACCCTCTTGCAAGAGGAGAAGTTGGAAAAGTAGGAGTAGCAATTGATACATTAGCAGATATGGAAGTTCTTTTTGATCAAATACCTTTAGATGAAGTAAGTACTTCTATGACTATTAATGCACCAGCTTCAATCTTACTTGCAATGTATATGGTTGTTGCAGAAAAACAGGGAGTTAACCCTGATAAGTTAGCTGGTACAATTCAAAATGATATTTTGAAAGAATATATTGCTAGAGGTACTTATATATTTCCACCTGAACCATCTCTTAGAATAATCACTGATATTTTTGATTACTGTTCAAAGGAAATGCCACGTTGGAACACCATTAGTATTAGTGGCTATCATATAAGAGAAGCAGGTTCAGATGCTATACAAGAGCTTGCCTTTACAATTGCAGATGGTATTGAATATGTGCAAGCTGCTGTAGATATTGGTATGGATGTAGATCAATTTGCTCCAAGATTATCATTTTTCTTTAATGCTCAAATGGATCTTTTTGAAGAAATTGCTAAGTTTAGAGCAGCTAGAAGATTATGGGCAGAGGTTATGGAAGAAAGATTTAATGCTAAAAAGGATAAATCTAAAATGTTAAGATTCCATACTCAAACAGCTGGATCAGCTCTAACTGCGCAACAACCAATGAATAATATTATGAGAGTAACATTACAAGCTTTATCTGCTGTTTTAGGTGGTACACAGTCACTGCATACAAACTCATATGATGAAGCATTAGGATTACCAACTGAAGATTCAGTTAAAATTGCTTTAAGAACTCAACAAGTACTGGCACATGAAACTGGTGCAGCAGATACCATAGACCCTATGGCAGGTTCATATTATGTAGAAAGTCTAACTGATAAATTTGTAAAAGAAGCTAAAGAATATATAGATAAGATTGACGAATTAGGCGGTATGGCTAAAGCTATTGAAGCTGGATTTGTACAAAGAGAAATACAAGAAAGTGCTTATCAGACTCAAAAGAAAGTAGAAAACAAAGAAAAAGTTGTTGTTGGGGTTAATAAATTTACTGAAGAAGAAAGTAAAAAGGCTGAAAATTTACTTAAAGTTAATCCAGAAGTTGAAAAACATCAAATAAATGGTTTGAAGAAAATAAAAGAAAAAAGAGATGATAGTAAAGTTAACAAAGCTTTACAAAAAGTTAAAATAGCAGCACAAAGTGAAGATAAAAACCTAATGTATCCAATAATTGAAGCTGTAAAAGAATATGCTACAATAGGTGAAATAAGTGATGTATTAAGAGATGAATATGGCGAATATAAAGCTCAGTATATTTAATAAAGGAGGCCTGTTAAAATGGAAAAGAAAATAAAAGTACTTATTGCAAAACCAGGGTTAGATGGTCATGATAGAGGAGCAAAGGTAATTGCACGCGGATTAAAAGAAGCAGGAATGGAAGTAGTATATACCGGTTTAAGACAGACTCCTGAACAAATAGTAAGAAGTGCAGTTCAAGAAGATGTTGATGTGATAGGACTAAGTATACTTTCAGGTGCTCATACTTACTTATTCCCGGAAATAATGAAAAGATTAAAAGATGCCAATCGAGATGATATAGCTGTTATAGCAGGGGGAATTATACCTGAAGATGACCATACTGAATTAAAAGAATTAGGTATTAAAGCAGTATTCCAACCGGGTACTCCTATAAGTGACATTGTTGATTTTATAAAAAATGAGGTTAACTGATAATGGATATAGATATTGATAAATTATATAAAGAAATTAAAAATGGTAATGAAAATAAAATAGCAAAAGCTATTTCAATGGTAGAGGATGGCACAAAAAATGCATTAAAATTAATGGAAAAAGTATATAAAAATGTTGAACCATCATATATGGTAGGTATATCCGGACCCCCAGGTTCAGGTAAAAGCACATTAACACAAAGAATAGTCCAACTTTGGAGAAAAGAAGATATTAAAGTTGGTATAATAGCTATTGATCCCACAAGTCATTTTAGTGGAGGAGCACTTTTAGGTGATCGGATTAGAATGAATGAAATTGCAACTGACAGTGGGGTATTTATCAGAAGTATGGCTACAAGAGGTTCAATGGGAGGACTTAACTCTTCTATATATGATACAGTATTACTTTTTTCACTAGCAGGTTATGACTATATTATCATTGAAACAGTTGGGGTTGGACAAAATGAAATTGATATAGTAAAATTAGCTGATACTACTATTTTTGTAACAGTACCTGAAGCCGGTGATGAAATTCAAGCATATAAAGCAGGTTTGATGGAAGTAGGCGATATATTTGTAGTTAATAAATCTGACCGTCCAAATTCCCAACAGATGGTATTAACTATTGAGCAACTTGTCTCTTTTAAAGAAGGGAAAGATATTTGGAAACCTCCAGTTTTATCTACAAATGCATTGAAAAATGAAGGGGTTTCCAATATAAATAAATGGATTAATAAACATCATACATATCTTAAAGATAATAATCTCTTACAAAAGAGTCGAAAAAATGTAATCAAAGCTCAGATGATAAATTTAATGGAAAAAACTTTAAATGAAAAATATATTAAACCTGTTTTAAAAGATAAGAAATTCGAAAAATATATTGATTTAATTTATGAGAAAAAAGAAGATCCTTATACAGTAATAGAAAAATTACTTTTAAATTAAGTAATTTTAAGGAGGAATCATAATGAAAATAGATCATATTGGTATTGCAGTTAAAAGTGTTGATGAGTCTTTAAAGTTCTATAGAGATATATTAGGTTTAGAGTTTAAAGGAATAGAAGTACTTAAAGATAGAGGATTAAAGGTGGCATTTTTAAAAACTGGTGAAAGCAAAATAGAACTTTTAGAATCAATTTCAAAAGATAGTAATATTGAAAAGTTTATTGAAAAAAAAGGAGAAGGCATCCATCATTTAGCTCTAAAAGTAGATGATGTTGATGATAAAATAGAGAGTATGGAAGAGTTAGGTACTAAATTCATAGGAGAAGCAAGTATTGGAGCAGGTGGAAAGAAGATTATTTTTATGCACCCTAAATCAACTAATGGAGTATTGATGGAACTTTGTCAGTCTATAAAAGAAGAATAGGAAGTTTATTTACAACTAAAGCAAATAAACATGAGTATTATTGTCAAAATTTTTAAACAATTTACAAAATATAATATATGGTGTATAAAGACTATCATTAATAATTGAAAGGAGGTCTTTGTAAAAAATTTTATCTAATTATATACTGCTAACAATACAAAAATGTTTTTCTTTTGAATTAAGATAAATATTTTAATAATAAATTTTGATTCAAATAATAATTTAAAATAGGAGTGAATTTAAATTGCCAAAAAAGAAATATAATCCTTATGAGGAACTAATGATGACAATAGACGAAGCAGGAAAAGCTTTAGGAATGCCAAAAGATGATTATAAAATATTAGAAAAACCTGATAGGGAACTTAAGGTTTCAATCCCGATAGAAAAAGATGATGGAAGTGTTGAAGTTTTTGATGGATATAGAGTACAGCACAGTAATTCAAGAGGTCCATATAAAGGTGGAGTTCGCTACCATCCAGATGTGAACATAGATGAAATTAGAGCATTAGCAGGCTGGATGACATTAAAATGCTCTTTAGTTGATATCCCTTATGGTGGAGCTAAAGGTGGAATTAAATGTGATCCAAGTCAATTATCAAAGACTGAACTTAAAAAAATTACTAGAAGATATACTACAATGATTGAACCAATTATTGGTATTGATAAAGATATACCAGCACCTGATGTAAATACTAATGCACAGATTATGAGCTGGATTTATGATACTTACAGTATGATAAAGGGACATAATATTCCTGGTATAGTAACAGGTAAGCCACGTATAATTGAAGGATGTTTGGCTAGAGAAGGAGCAACTGGTCGTGGTGTAATGATTACCGTTGAAAATTTATTCAATAAATTAGATAAAGATCTTAAAGGTACTACAGTGGCAGTACAAGGTTTTGGTAATGTTGGCCAGGTAGCGGCTGATTTATTAACTGATAAAGGCTGTAAAGTTGTTGCCGTAAGTGATGTATCTGGTGGACTATATAACAAAAATGGTTTAGATATTAAAGCGCTAAGAAACTATGTTGGCACTGAGAGAAAACATCTTTCTGAGTATGAAAAAGAAAAAGGAACAAAGCAAATTTCAAACTCAAAATTATTAAGACTAGATGTTGATGTATTGATTCCAGCTGCCCTAGAAAATCAAATCACAGCAAAAGTAGCAAAAGAATTAAAAGCAGACTATATTGTTGAAGCAGCAAATGGTCCAACTACAAGAGAAGCAGATGAGATATTAGATGAAAGAGATGTTGTAGTAATGCCAGATATCTTATCTAATGCAGGTGGAGTAATAGTATCATATTTTGAATGGGTACAAAATAGAGAAGCATCAAGATGGGAAGACCATAAGATTAATAAAAAATTAAGAAATCTATTAACAATTGCATTTAATGATGTATGGGATACTTATGAGAAAAAAGATGTGACATTTAGAATGGCAGCATATATGGTTGCTTTAAATAGAATAGTTGAAACCAAAAAGATCAGAGGTATTTTCCCATAAACCATAGATTACATATATTGGATCTATCCAATTATCCAATATGTATAATATAAAAACTAAATAGTATGATAACTCATTAATTAGGGGGAAATTTTAAAAATGGCCAAATCTACTGTTTATGAAAACGTATTAAAACAGCTTGATAATGCGTCTAAAGTTTTAAACCTTGATGAACAGGTTAAAGAATTACTCCAAGAACCTATGAGAACTTTATCAGTATCAATTCCAGTTAAAATGGATGATGACAGCATTCATGTATTTAAAGGATTTAGATGCCAGCATAATGATGTTTTAGGTCCTACTAAAGGTGGTATCAGGTTCCATCCACAGGTTTGTGAGGATGAAGTAAAAGCTTTAGCTGCCTGGATGACATTTAAATGTTCATTAGTGGGCATACCTTATGGTGGAGCTAAAGGTGGAGTTATAGTTAACCCTAAAGAACTTTCCAGAAATGAACTAGAAAGATTAAGTAGAGGTTTTATTCAAGCGATTTCACCAATTATTGGACCTGATAAAGATATACCAGCACCTGATGTATATACCGATTCACAGGTTATGAGTTGGTTTATGGATGAGTTTTCAAAATTAAAAGGAGTAAATACACCTGGACTAGTAACAGGTAAACCTGTAGTATTAGGAGGATCTTTTGGTAGGCATTCAGCTACAGCTAGAGGAGTTATGTATACTGTAAGGGAAGCAGCAAAAGCGATTGACCTTGATTTAAATGGGGCAACTGTGGCAGTACAGGGATACGGCAATGCAGGAAGCTTCTCTGCTAAATTCTTAAATGAATTAGGATGTAAGATTGTTGCATGTAATGATTCCAAAGGAGGAATATACTGTAAGACAGGGTTTGATCCAGTAGAAGTAGCTAAACATAAAGAAGAAACCGGAAGTGTTAAAGGTTTTGTGGGATGTAAAGAAATTTCTAATCAAGAACTTTTAACTATGGATGTAGATATATTAATTCCAGCTGCTTTAGAAAACCAAATTACAAAAGACAATGCTGATAAAATTAAAGCTAGAATGCTTGTGGAAGCAGCAAATGGGCCTACAACCCCTGAAGCAGATGAAATACTATTTAGTAAAAACATGATGGTTGTACCAGATATTTTAGCAAATGCAGGTGGAGTAACAGTATCATATTTTGAATGGGTACAAAATATTGCAAACTATTATTGGTCTAAAGAAGAAGTCGACCGTAAATTAGAAGCAATAATGGTAGAAGCATTTGAAAAAGTATATAATACTCATGAAGAGTTAAATGTCAATATGAGAGTTTCTGCTTTTATAGTAGCAATTAAAAGGATAACAGAAGCAATGGAAGCAAGAGGCTGGGTATATAATGGTGATAAATGCTAATCCAATATATAAATAGATTGTAAGGGGCCATTTGGCCCCTTTTTTTGAAATTCATAAATTTATTTGTTAATTTATTTATAATAATGTTGAAAAAAGGATAGCAATAATATATATTTATTACCAACAGACAAGGAGGTAATCATGTCAGAACTTAAGCTAACTGAAACAATTTTAAGAGATGGTCATCAATCACTTTTAGCTACAAGAATGGAAACTACTGAAATGTTGCCTGTTATAGAAGAGATGGATAAACTGGGTTACCATTCTATGGAAGTTTGGGGTGGGGCAACTTTTGATAGCTGTATTAGGTTTTTAAATGAAGATCCTTGGTTAAGATTAAGAAAGTTTAAAGAAAAAGCTAAAAACACTCCACTACAGATGCTTTTAAGAGGACAAAATATTTTAGGGTATAAGCATTATCCAGATGATGTGTTAGAATTATTTATTGAAAAAGCAATTGAAAATGGGATAGATATTATTAGAATTTTTGATGCTTTAAATGATGTGAGAAATTTAAAAAAAGCAATTGAGTTTACAAATAAATATGATGGTCATGCTCAGGGAACGATAGTATATACTACTAGTCCCCTTCATGATGTAGAGCATTATATAGAAACAGCCAAAGAAGTAGAAAAGATGGGTGCAGATTCATTGTGCCTTAAAGATATGGCAGGTCTATTAGCTCC
>JBEPXG010000011.1:0-13173 GCA_041642015.1 Halanaerobiales bacterium | reverse complement strand
TTTATATGATAATTTATATAATGAGTATAACATTTCTAAAAGTATGTTTGAAAATATTATTAAAATATATATAGAATTAAAAATTATTGAAAAAAATGATAAAGAGATTATTTTAAAAACATCAAAAAAAGCTTATGAATTGGACTTATCAAATTCTGTATATTATAATAATATTATTAAGATAAAGGAAGACCAAAAAAAATTAAACAAATTATTAAGTGATAAAAATTTATTTAATTTTATCAAAAACCTTACAAATCTTAAGGAGGAGAACAATGAATTTTAATGATTATATTAGAGACATACCAGATTTTCCGAAGGAAGGAATATTATTTAAAGACATTACACCATTATTAAAAGATAAAGAAGTATTTAAAAAAGCTATAGATACTATGGCAGATAATTATAATGATATTGAGATTGATTATGTAGTAGGAATTGAAGCAAGAGGATTTATTATAGGTACTCCTTTAGCATATGCTTTAAATAAAGGGTTTATTCCAATAAGAAAACCTGGAAAACTACCATATGATAAAATATCTGCAAGTTATGATTTAGAATATGGAAGTAATGAATTAGAAATTCATACTGATGCTATTTCAGAAGGTGATAACATTCTATTAGTTGATGATTTGTTAGCAACTGGTGGTACAACAAAAGCATCAGTTGATTTAATAGAAAAATTAGGTGGAAACATTGTAAGTATAGCATTTCTATTAGAGTTAGTAGAATTAAATGGTAGAGAAGAAATTGAAAATTATGATATTTATACGCTATTACAACATTAAATAATTATAATATTTTTGAAATGAAGGGATATATATGGAAATAGAGGTTTTACTTAAAAAGATAAGATCTGATATGGATGATCCAGATCTCGATATAGTTAAAAAAGCATATAAAGTTGCCTTAGAAGCCCATGAAGGACAGTTTAGGGTTTCAGGAGAACCTTATATTGAACACCCAATTAATGTAGGATATATTCTTGCTGATTTAGGACTTGATATTATCTCTATTTCTGCTGCTTTATTACATGATGTTGTTGAAGATACAAAATTTACTAGAAAAGACATGGAAGAAATGTTTGGTAATGAAGTTGCATTACTTGTTGATGGAGTAACAAAGTTAACTAAATTAGATTTTAAATCTAAAGAAGAACACCAAGCTGAAAGCTTAAGAAAAATGTTTTTAGCGATGGCTAAAGATATTAGAGTTGTATTGATTAAGTTAGCTGATAGACTTCATAATATGAGGACTTTAGAGCATCTTAGCAGAGAAAAACAAATATTTAAATCTGAAGAAACTATAGAAATATATGCTCCATTAGCTCATAGATTGGGTATGTCAAGAATGAAGTCTGAATTAGAGGACTTAAGTTTTTATTTTTTACAACCAGATATTTATAAAGAATTAGAAAAAAAGATTGAGGAAAATAGATCATCTAGAAATAGTAACATACAAAAAGCAATTAATACACTAGAAAATAAAATAAAAGATCAAGATCTAAATGCTGAGATTTATGGAAGATCAAAACATTTATATAGTATATATCAAAAAATGCAGAGAAAAGAAGTTGACTTTAGTGAAATATTTGATTTAACTGCTGTTCGAGTACTTGTAGATAATGTTAGAGAATGTTATCAGGTATTGGGAGTTGTACATGAAATTTGGAAACCTATGCCTGGTAGATTTAAAGATTATATAGCAATGCCTAAATCTAATATGTATCAATCACTTCATACAACTGTAATAGGTCCTAGTGGTGATCCTTTAGAAGTACAAATAAGAACACATGAAATGCACAAAACTGCTGAATATGGTATTGCTGCTCATTGGAGATACAAAGAAGGTAAAACAGATAATGATGATTATGAGGAAAAATTATCTTGGTTAAGACAGTTATTAGAATGGCAGAAAGATCTTCAAGAACCTCAGGAATTCATGAAAGCTTTAAAAATTGACTTATTTCAAGATGAAGTATTTGTATTTACACCTAAAGGTGATGTAATGTCATTACCTAGAGGTGGAACCCCAATTGATTTTGCTTATCATATACATACAGAGGTTGGACACAATTGTGTGGGAGCCAAGGTAAATGGTAAAATTGTACCATTAGAATACGAACTAAATAATGGGGACATTGTAAGTATTATCACTTCTAAAAAAAGTACAGGACCAAGTAAAGATTGGTTAAAATTTGTTAAAACATCAACTGCAAGAAGTAAGATAAAAAGATGGTTTAAAAAACAACAAAGAGATGAAATAATAAAACGCGGTAGAGAGTTATTAAATAGAGAATTTGATAGACACCATATTGAAATTTCAGGTAAAGAACGCGATAAAAAACTAAAAGAAATTGCTAAAGAATTAGGTGAAAACAGTAAAGAAAACCTATTAGAATCAATAGGATATAATAATACATCTGTAAAACAAGTCATTAATAAATTAGATGTAGAAGAAGAAGAGATAACTTTAGAAGAATTAAAATCTGCTCCATCCACAAAAAGCTCAGATAAAGGAGTTAAAGTAAAAGGAGTAGATAATTTAAAAGTAAGAACTGCAAAATGTTGTAATCCAGTACCGGGAGATAAGATTGTTGGGTATATAACAAGAGGCAGAGGAATATCTATTCATAGAAAAGGTTGTCCTAATTTACAAACATTAATAGAAAATGAAAATGAAAGAATTATTGATGTAGAGTGGGATAGACAACGTTCAGAATCTTATGTTGTTGACCTTAATATTGAAGCTGTGGATAAGAGTGCTCTTTTAAATGATATTACTAGATTAATAAAAAATGAACAAATTAAACTATTATCGGTCAATGCTAGAGCTGATAAATATGGGAGAGCATATATTAAATTATCTCTTGAGTTAAGTAGCATTGAGCATATGAAAGACATAATGAATAAAATTAAAGATATATCAGGAGTCTTATCTGTTCAAAGAGCAAATCCTACTTAAATAGAGGAGTGTTTTAGTTGAGAGCTGTTGTACAGAGAGTAAAAAATAGTGAAGTAAAAGTAGATGATAATATAATAGGTTCGATTGATTCAGGTTTATTAGTATTTTTAGGAATAGGTAATGAAGATGGTATGGATGATATTGATTATTTAATTGATAAAATTGTAAATTTAAGAGTTTTTGAAGATCAGGAAGGGAAGATGAATCTATCTGCTTTAGATTTAGAAAAAGAAATAATGATAATCTCACAGTTTACTCTTTATGGTGACTGTAGAAAAGGTAGAAGACCTAGTTTTTTTGATGCTGCTCCACCTGATCAAGCTGAAAGACTTTATGATGTTTTTGTAAATAAAATAAAAAATTATGATTTAAAAATTGCAACCGGTGAATTTCAAGCAATGATGGATATAGATTCAGTAAATGATGGTCCAGTAACATTACTTTTAGATAGTAATAAAGAATTTTAAATGGAGTGGATAAAATGATTATTTCAAAAACAGTTGGTGTTAACTTTACCAACTGTTATTTAATTGGAAAAAAGAATTCAAAAGCTATAGTTATAGATCCAGGTGATGATATAGAAAAAATTATGGAGATGATTAATGAATATAATGTTTCAGTAGAAAAGATTATCAATACCCATGGACATTTTGACCATATATCTGCAAATGATGATTTAAAAGAAAAGACAAATGCAAAAGTATATATACATGAAAAGGATAAAGATTTTCTTACTAAACCGGAAAAGAATCTATCATCTTTATTAGGGAGCCATAATATAATAAGTTTAAATGAAGCAGACGGTGTATTAAAAGACGGTGATGTAATTGAAATTGAAGATTATAAATTTAAAGTAATACATACCCCGGGACATAGTCCAGGAAGTATTTGTTTATATGATAAAAAAAACGATATCTTAATAAGTGGAGATACAATTTTTAATACAGGTGTTGGAAGAACTGATTTTAAAGATTCTTCACAGGTTAAATTAATAAATTCAATTGAAAATAAATTATTAAAACTTTCTGATAATACAAAAGTATACACTGGTCATGGACAATCTACAACAATAGAAAAGTTTAAAGTACAGGTATGGGAAAAATTAACATAATACTAAATAAGGGTTATTGTTGACTTTTTAAAATCTATAAGATAAAATTATGAAAGATGTCAACTAGCAAAATAATTATTTATATATCTTAAGGAGTGACTTATAAATGTTTGATAATTTAAGAGATAACAGTAAAATTATAGTCTATATTGTTGTAGCCGCTTTTGTAATTTCAGGTGGTCTAATGGGTTTTGGTTCATATATGAGTAATAGCAATAATTCTGCTAATACTAATCGTTCTCAATATATTGCTGAAGTTAATGATAAGGGCATAACCCCACAACAATTTTTATCAGTTTTAAGAAATTATGCTTCTCAAGCAGACAACTTAACACAGTCAGAAGTAATACCATTTAGATTAAATGTTTTAAATTCTATGATTGAAAGAGAAATACTATTAGATGAAGCAGATAATATGGGTTTAGCTGTTGAAGTTTCAGATGAAGCAGTCGAAAATAATATAGATCAAATCTTAGAAGAAAATGATCTAACAGAAGAAGAGTTAATTAATAATCTTGAAAGCCAAGATTATACTTATGAAGAGTTTAAGAGTGATATTAGGGAAAGTATGGTAAATTCAGAAAAAATTAGTCAGGTAAGAGAGTCAACATATAGTAATATTGAAGTAAGTGAAGAAGAAATACAAACTGCTTATGAAAATAGATATGAAGATAATGAAGATAAACCAGCACTTGAAGAAGTAAGAAGTGATATTGAGGATACACTTTTATCACAAAAGCAAAATCAAACATATCAAAATTGGTTAAAAAACAAAAAGTCTGAAGCAAATGTGACAATTAATGATCCAGTATTATATGCCTATAATGCTTTGAACAATAATAATTACCAAGTAGCAATTGATAGTTTCAATAACTTAATTGAAGGTGAAAGGGGATCTGCAAGCATATATATTTATCTATCAAAAGCTTATTCAGGAAATGAAAATTATGAAAAAGCTGTAGAAACATATGAAACTGCAGTAAAAGAGTATCCAGATAATTGGGAACTTAGAATAAGTTATGGTGATTATTATGCGAACAGAGAACAAAATGATAAAGCTTTAGAACAATATAATAAAGCATCAGAACTTGCAGGTAATAATTTTTATGCTCATTATCAACTATTTATGTCATATAATAATATAGGTGCAAGTGATGAAGCTGAAGAAGAAATGCAAAAAATAACTGAAATACAACAACAAAGACAGAATACTCAAAACACACAAGAACAAATTGAACAACCTTCTTCAATAGAAGAAGAAATTCAACAAAATCAATAAAAATATTTGTTGATAAATATTTAAACAAGGGTGAAAACTATGATAAATGCTCCAAGAGGAACAAATGATATTTTACCTCCGGAATCAGCAAAATGGAATTATATCGAAAATAAGGCAAAAATGATTTTTGATTTATATAATTATGAAGAAATAAGAACCCCGATATTTGAATATACTGAATTATTTCAAAGAGGTATTGGTGAGGTAACTGATATCGTAGAAAAAGAGATGTATACTTTTGAGGATAAATCTGGTAGAAGCATTACATTAAGACCAGAAGGAACTGCTTCAGTAGTTAGATCTTTTCTTGAAAATAAAATATATGGTCAAGCACAACCAACAAAATACTACTATATAGGTCCTATGTTTAGATATGAAAGGCCCCAAGCTGGCAGATATAGACAGTTTAATCAACTAGGAGTAGAAGTTTTTGGTTCTAAGGATCCAATGATAGATGCAGAAGTAATAAATGTAGGTATGCATTATCTTAATTCTTTAGGATTAAAAGATTTAAAATTATATATTAATTCAATAGGTTGTCCTTCATGTAGACCGGATTATTTAAACAAATTACGTGCTTACTTAAATGATAATAAAGATGAACTATGTGATGATTGTAAAAATAGGATAGACAAAAATCCTTTAAGAGTACTTGATTGTAAAAATGATCAATGTAAAAGTGTTATAGATGATGCACCTAAAATAGTAGATCATCTCTGTGATGAATGTGAAACACACTTTGAAAATGTAAAAACTAATCTTAATAATTTAGAAATTGATTATATAATTGACTCTAAATTAGTAAGAGGTCTAGATTATTATACTAAAACTGCATTTGAGGTTAAATTTGAAGGGTTAGGTGCACAAGATACAATATTTGGTGGAGGACGCTATGATAAATTGGCAGAAGAAATAGGAGATAAAGATATTCCTGGAATAGGTTTTGCACTAGGTATTGAAAGACTTTTATTAACACTTGAGAAACAAAATATTGAAATTCCAATTGATAAAAGTATTGATATATACTTAACTACAATTGGAGATAAGGCAAAAAAAGCTTGTTTTAAACTTTTAAATGAATTTAGAAAAGAAAATATAAAAGCTGAAATAGATTATATGAATCGTAGTGTTGGAGGGCAGATGAAATCTGCAGATAGAATGAATGCTAATTATACAGTAATTATAGGTGAAAATGAATTGAACAGTGGTAAAGCAACTGTAAGGAACATGAAAACAGGTGATGAAAAAGAAATTAAATTAGATCAATTAGTAGAAAGTATAGAGAAGTTGATTTAAAGGAGGATTATAAGTGCTAGGAAAATTGGATGGATTCAAACGTACACATAAATGTGGTGAGATTAATGTTAATGAAGTGAAAAATGAAGTTACTATCATGGGATGGGTACAAAAACGAAGAGACCATGGTGGAGTTATCTTTATTGATTTAAGAGATAGATCAGGGTTTGTACAAGTTGTTTTTAATCCTGATATTAATAAAAAAGCATTTGAAGTAGCTAATAAATTGAGATCAGAATTTGTAGTTGCAATAAAAGGTACAGTTAGAAAAAGACCTGATGGTAATATTAATGAGGAATTACCAACTGGACACATAGAAATTGAAGGACACGAATTAAAGATATTAGATAAGGCAAATACTACACCATTTTTAATAGAAGACAATGTAAACCCTGGTGATAATCTTAGATTAAAATATAGATATTTAGATTTACGCAGACCTAAAATGAGAGATATGATGAAGTTAAGACATAGAGTTGTAAAAACAACAAGGGATTATTTAGATAATGAAGATTTTTTAGAAATAGAAACACCTTTATTAACAAAAAGTACTCCAGAAGGAGCAAGAGATTATCTGGTTCCAAGTAGGATTCATCCCGGACATTTTTACGCATTACCTCAATCTCCTCAGTTATTTAAACAACTTTTAATGGTTTCTGGTATGGAAAGATACTTTCAAATTGCTAAATGTTTCAGAGATGAAGATTTGAGAGCTAACAGACAACCAGAATTTACACAAATTGATATTGAACTATCATTTATTACAAGGGAAGATATCTTTAATATTACAGAGTCATTATTAAGAAAAATATTTGCTTTAAAAGATATCGAACTTCCAGAAGAAATTCCAGTAATGACATATGAGGAAGCTATAAACCAATATGGTTTAGATAAGCCTGATTTAAGATTTGATATGAAATTAAAAGATATATCTGAAGTGGTTAAAAACAGTGATTTCAATATATTTAGTGGTACTGTAAAAAGTGGAGGTCAAGTTAAAGGTATTAAAGTTGAAAATGGAGCAGAATTTTCTAGAAGTGATATAGATGAATTGGAGGATTTTGTTAAACTTTATGATGCAAAAGGATTAGCCTGGATTATGTTAAAAGATAATGAAATCAAATCTCCAATTGCAAAATTTCTTTCTGAAGATGAAGTTAAAAATATTATAAGCAAAATGGATGCCAAAGATGGTGACTTACTTCTTTTTGTAGCAGATAAACCTAAAGTTGTTGCTACTTCTTTAGGACAATTAAGAGTTCATTTAGGCAAAAAGCTTGATCTAATAGATGAAGATAGTTATGAGTTTACATGGATAATAGATTTTCCTTTATTTGAATATAATGAAGATGAAGAGAGATATGTTGCTAAACATCATCCATTTACATCACCGCTTCCTGAAGATATTGATAATTTAGATGATGATTTAGACAATATAAGAGCAAACTCTTATGATATAGTTTTAAATGGTGAAGAACTTGGTGGAGGTAGTATAAGAATTAGCAACAAAAAACTTCAACATAGAATTTTTGATGCTATGAATTTTACCGAAGAAGAAATTAATAATAAGTTCGGATTTTTAATGGATGCTTTTGAATATGGGACACCACCACATGGAGGAATTGCTTTAGGATTAGATAGATTAATAATGATCTTAGGAAAAGCTGAATCAATTCGTGATGTTATTGCTTTTCCAAAAACACAAAAAGCTACTTCACCACTCACTGATGCTCCATCTACAGTTGAACAAAAACAACTTGAAGAGTTGCATATAAACTTAATTGATATTGATTGAAATACCAATAATATTATGTTAATATAAAATTAAAGAAAAGAAGTCTGCTGTATACGTATGGGTTATAGAAAATTTTGACCAACACTCTTTGAAAGGGAGCCTGGACTCTATCTGCGGCGTATACGCCTCTTAGAGGACATATAAACCAGATAGGAGGGCACCCACTTGGCGGAAAGGGATCAAAATTTAATGACCTTACGGTACAGCGGACTTTTTAAATCCCCATTTGGGGATTTTTTTTATTTAAATAAAACTTTATTTATTATATAATTAGATTCAAGGAGTGATTATATTGAATAAAAAAGAAAAGATGAGAACAATATATCAAAATAAACGTCAAGAAATGAAAAAAGATATACTAAATAAAAAAAGTAATATAATTATTAATAAGATATATGACTATATTAAAGAAAATCAATTTAACAATATAATGATATTTGTTTCTTTTAGGAATGAAATATATACACATGATTTAATTAAAAAATTATTAGATGAGAATAATACTAATCTATATGTTCCATATATCGATAAAAATGTTGATGAAATGAAAATAAGTCATATTACGAATTATGATAAAGATCTTGTACCTGGTGTTTTTGGAATATTAGAACCCAAAGAAAATTTAAGACAAGATGATAATCTAAAAGATAAATTAGATTTAATAATAGTACCTGGATTGGTTTATTCAGAAAATGGATATAGAATTGGTTATGGTGGAGGATACTATGATAAATTTTTGAGTTCAATTTCAAAAAATGTAAAAAAGGTTGGGATAGTATATAGTAATTTAGTAGTTAATGAATTACCGATTAATAATTATGACATTCCTGTAGATTTGATTATAACTGATAATAAAAATATTCAACCTAAGAGGTGATAATTTGGTAGATTTATTTGAAAACAAATCAAAAAATAAAAATCAACAACCCCTTGCTTATAGGATGAGACCTAAAAATTTAAATGAACTCTTTGGTCAAGAAGAAATAATGGGGAAAGGCAAAATTTTATATAGAGCTATTAAATCTGATCATATCCAGTCTTTGATATTATATGGACCTCCTGGTACTGGGAAAACAAGCATTGCTTCTATAATTGCTGAGAGAACTGATTCAGATTTTAAGGTTTTAAATGCCGTAACCTCAGGTGTTAAAGATATAAGAAGAATTATTAGTAAAGCAAAGGAAAATAAGGATTTATATAATACTAGTACTATATTATTTATTGATGAAATACATAGATTTAATAAATCACAACAAGATGCATTGCTTCCTGCTGTTGAAAAGGGAACAGTTATTATGATTGGTGCTACAACAGAAAACCCTTATTTTGAAGTAAATTCACCTTTACTATCTCGATCTAAAGTGTTTCAACTTAAACCACTAAATAAAGAAAATATAATTAATATTATAAATAATGCTCTTAAGTCAAAACGGGGATTAAAAAAATATAATGTAATAATTGATAATCAAACAATTGAATATATAGCTGATTTATCAAATGGCGATGCAAGAGTTGCCTTAAATACTTTAGAATCAGCAGTTTTAACAACTCCAATTAATAAAGAAGGTAATATTTTACTTACTAAAGAAATTATTAGAGACTCAGTACAAAAGAAAAAAATTAATTATGATAAAAAAGGAGATAATCATTATGATACTATTTCTGCAATGATAAAAAGTATGCGAGGATCAGATCCTGATGCAGCACTTTTTTGGTTAGCTAAAATGATTGAAGCTGGTGAAGATCCAAAATTTATTGCTCGTAGATTAGTAATTCATGCCGCTGAAGATGTTGGTTTAGCAGATCCTCAAGCATTACTTATTGCAAATGCTGCATTTGATGCAGTTACTAAAGTGGGTTTACCAGAAGCAAGAATACAATTAGCAGAAGCTGTAATATATATTGCATCATCTCCAAAAAGTAATTCAGTTGTTAAAGCAATTGATAATGCATTAGAATATGTAAGGAATAATTCTGTTGGAACAGTTCCATATCATTTAAGATCATCGAATTATACAAATACTGAAAACTTAGATGATGAAATTGCATATAAATATCCTCATAGTTATGAAAATAATTATGTTAAACAAAATTACTTTCCAGAAGAAGTTGATAAACAAAAATTTTTAGATCTGCAGGAAGCAGGAAAAGAAAATAAATTTAAAAAATATATGAATTTTATAGAAAAACTAAAGAATAATAATGATTGAAAATATATAAATCACGGGGGTTTTTTAGTGGACTTTAAAATATACATTCCCAAAAATAATTTAGAAATTAAAAATAAAGTTAAAGATAGTATTTTTTATGGCAATATAAAAAATGTTGATACTGTAAAGGAAGCTAAAGATTTTATCGAAAAAATTAAAAATAAATATCATGATGCAACTCATAATGTTAGTGCTTATGTTATTAAAGATAGTAATGAAAGTATTGATTATTATGATGATGATGGTGAACCTTCAAAATCTTCAGGACCACCAATATTAGAGATGATTAAGGGTAACAACTTAGTAAATACAGTTATTGTAGTTACGAGATATTTTGGAGGTACACAGTTAGGGATTGGTGGATTAATAAGAGCATATGGTAGCACTGCCAAAAAGGCAATTAATAATGCTCAAATAAAAACGCTTAATTTGTTTTATCTTATAAAAACAACTGGTGATTATGATAATATTGGGAATATATTTGGTCAAATAGAGGCGTTTAAAGGAAAAATAAAAGACACAAGATATTATGATAATGAAGTTGAAGTTTACTATTATATGTATCCAAAAAAATATGATAAAATAAAAGAAAAATTGATAAAGAAAACAGGAAATAAGGTAAAAATGGAAGTTGTTGATAAATTTTATTTGTGAAATTATTATCTAATTGATATAATGGGAGTAAGATGTTAAAATATATTAAAAGATGATATGTATACTCAAGATTATTTATCAAGGAGGTATTTAAAATGAAAGTATCTACAAGAGGAAGATATGGATTAAGGGCAATGATTGAATTAGCTAAAAATGAAAATGCAGGTGCACTTCCTTTACGAATAATATCTGAAAACCAAAAGATTTCAGAACAATATTTAGAACAATTATTTGTTAATTTAAGGAATTCAGGTTTGGTAAAAAGTGTACGTGGTGCTAATGGAGGCTATCTACTAAATAGACCAGCTGAAGAAATTACTGCTGAAGAAATTTTGATTTCATTAGAAGGTCCTTTAAACATTGTAGAATGTATAGCTGATGATTCTCTATGTGAGTTTAGTAAAGAATGTGCTACTCATGAATTATGGATTGAATTAAGAGAAAGAATAGAAAACGTTTTACAGAATATAACACTTGAAGATTTGAAACAAAGATCAATCAAATTAAAAAAAGATAAGTAAGGAGTTTAATAAAATTGGAAAAAGTATTAGTTGCAATGAGTGGTGGTGTTGATAGTTCAGTAGCCGCTGCATACCTAAAAGAAAAAGGTTATGAAGTAATTGGTCTAACATATATAATGTTTTCTGCTAATAAGACTTTAGATAAAAAAGATAAAAAAGCAGTTGAAGATGCTAAAAAAGTAGCTAATAGTTTAAAAATTAAGCATTATACTCTAAATATTACAGAAGAATTTCAAAATACAATAATAAATGATTTTATAAAACAATATATGAGTGCTAAAACACCCAATCCATGTGTGTTATGTAATAGGAAAATAAAATTTAAGAAGTTATTAAAAAAAGCTAATGAACTTAATTGTGATTATGTAGCTACTGGACATTATGCAAAAATTGAATATAATGAAAAAGTTCAAAAAAGAGCTTTATTAAAAAAAGCTAATGATATAAATAAAGATCAATCATATATGCTATATAGAATGTCACAAGAGCAACTTAAAAAAGTGCTTTTTCCATTAGGTGATTTTTCTAAGAAAGAAATCAGAAGTATGGCTAGAAGTTATAATTTAAATATACACGACAAAGCAGATAGTCAGGACATTTGTTTTATAAACAACAATGATTATATAGAGTTCTTGAAAGAAAAAGTAAAAAATATTAATAACAAAGGTCCAATTTTAGATGTTGATGGTAATAAACTGGGTGAACATGATGGTTTATATAAATATACTATTGGTCAACGTAAAGGATTAGGTATTTCGAAACCCTATCCACTTTATGTTGTAAAATTAGATATTGATAATAATGCTGTTATTGTTGGTAAAAATAACGAAGTGTATAATAGAACGTTTTACATAGAAAAACCCAATTGGATTTATTATGATAATTTAAAGAAAGCTGAAATTGCTAATTGCAAAATTAGATATAATTCACCAGGAAAAATTTCAACTATCTATCCTGAAGAAGAAAATAGATTCAAGATAGTTTTTAAAGATAAACAAAGGGCAATTACACCAGGCCAATCTGCAGTTTTTTATAAAGATGATTATGTGATTGGTGGTGGTATAATAAAATAATAAAAAAAAGAAAAAAATTAATGATAATCCCTTGACATCAAGCCTAAAAACTGATAATATATTTAACGTCGCTGATGAGGAAAGACGGCAAAAAAATTAAATTAATGTAGTGTTTTTTTGACTATATATTTCATCAGTGGTATAATTATAATGTTACACTATATAAGTTTTAGAACCTTGAAAAGTGAACAGCAGACCCTGACAGTTTTTTTGAAGTTTCAAGAAACAATTTTAGTTATAGCTAGCGCAAGCTAGAGGATAACTTTTCAT
>JBEPXG010000010.1:0-13295 GCA_041642015.1 Halanaerobiales bacterium | reverse complement strand
ACCATCAGTTAGAAAAAATTAATCAAATAGCTTATTTTGAAGAAAGTACAGGACTTCCTAATAAAACCAGCTTTAAAAAAATTTTAAAAGAAAAAATAAATAAAAATGAAGAGTTTCATGTTATAGTACTCAGTATAAAAAATTATTCAGATATATATAAAGTAATTGGTTCCAAAAACTTTTATAACTTTATAAAAAAAATGGCTGCAAACTTTATTAATTATAAAGGTTTTGATACTAAACTATATTACCTTAATGATAGTAAGTATGGAATTTGTGTTGACAAACATAAAAAGGAAGAGTTAATAAAAAGACTTAGGGATTTTAATAAGTTTTTAAATAAACCAGTTGAGTTTCAAAATATATCTATTTTTACTGATATAGTTATGGGGGTTTCAACTTATCCAGAAGTTGGAAACAGTTGTGATCAATTAATAGAAAGATCATTTTTAGCACTTGATAAGGTAGATAAAAAGAAAATAAACTTCTGGATTTATGAACAATCAAAAATGGATGTGGACTATGATAATATTGAACTATTGGGTGATGTTGACTATTCATTAAACAATAATCATTTTGAACTTTTTTATCAACCAAAAATTAATTTAAAGACAAATAAAGTAGATACTTATGAAGCATTGATTAGATGGAACCACCCTCAAAAAGGATTTATTGAACCGAGTAAATTTATCTCTGAAGTAGAACAAAGTAGTTTAATTGAACCTTTAACAGAATGGGTTGTTAAAAGAAGTATAAAAGATATTAAAGAAAAAAATCATATTTTTAATGATGAAAATATAAATATTGCAATTAATATTTCAGCTCGTAACTTTCAGGATCCACTTTTTTTAGAAATGTTGTTTGACAACTTTGAGAAGTATGATTTTGATCCAACTAAGTTTGCAATCGAAATAACAGAAACTGATCTAATGTTAGATATAGAAACAAATATAAGCAAACTGAATCAACTTAGAGATAAAGGGGTAAATATTTATCTAGATGACTTTGGGAAGGGATACTCTTCATTAAAGTACTTAAGAGAGTTACCAGTTGATTTTATAAAGATAGATATGTCCTTTATTAGAGGAATTGATGAGACCAAAGAAAAGAGAGATATTGTACTTTCGATTATTAGGTTAAGTCATGCTTTAAATATGAAGGTTGTAGCTGAAGGGGTTGAAACAAAAAAACAGCTTGATTATCTTATAGATGCTGGTTGTGATTATGCACAGGGATATTATTTTACAAAACCGGGTCGTAAAAAAGATATTGTAAAATGGGCACTTGAATATAATAAAAATTAGAAGTGCTTATCAAAATATATAAAAAAAGTGAGTGCATTTAACTATCTTGCACTCACTTTTTTGTATTCATCTACTTTAACAATTCTTATCTTTTTATTAACTTCAGCTGGTATACCAACAACTGTAGTATTTTTCTTTACTTCATCTAACACAACTGCATTAGCACCAATTTTTGCATCATCATGAACTGTTATTGGTCCTAGTACTTTAGAACCCGCTCCAATTAAAACATGGTTTTTAATAGTAGGATGTCTTTTAAATTCTTCTTCTTTCCCAGTTGCTCCGAGTGTTACTCCATGATAAATTACTACATCTTCACCAATTTCAGTTGTCTCCCCAATAACAACTCCATGTCCATGATCTATAAAGACTTTATTACTTAGTTTAGCTCCGGGATGTATTTCAATACCGGTTAAAAACCTGCCGAGCTGTGATATCATGCGAGCAATAAAGTACATTTTTTTATTATATAATGAATGTGAAATTTTATATAAGATCTGAGCATGAACAGAAGGGTATAAAAATAGTACTTCTGCAAATGATTTAGCAGCTGGATCCTTTTTTAATGTATAGTTAACTAATGTTTTTATATACTTAATCATCTTAATCCTCCTTTGTTAATAGTCAATTATTGAGAGATACTTCCAACCACTATCAGGTGAAACAGTAACAATTTTTTTGTTTTCATATTTTTTAGCTGCTTTCAGTGCTGCAGCCACATTTGCTCCACTAGAAATACCGGTGAAAAGACCTTCTTTATTTACCAATTCTTTTGTATAATCAAAAGCTTCTTCACTTTCAACAGTTATAATTTCATCAATCACTGATTTATCCATAATTTCAGGTATAAACCCTGCTCCAATTCCTTGTATTTTATGTGAACCCGGTTCTTGACCAGAAAGGACAGCAGAGTTTGTAGGTTCAACTGCAATAATTTTAATATCTTTATTGTACTCTTTTAATTTTTTGCCAACTCCTGTAATAGTACCTCCAGTACCTACACCAGCAATAAAGATATCTATATCAGATAATTGTTCAATAATTTCAGGTCCGGTGTTTTCATAATGAGACAAGACATTACCTTCATTTTTGAATTGATCTAACATAACATAATCGTTTTCTTCTCTTAATTTTTCTGCTAATTCAATAGAACCATTCATTCCTTTTTCACCATCTGTTAAGATGATTTCTGCCCCATACATTTTCATTATCTTTCTTCTTTCCTTAGACATTGTATCAGGCATAACTAGTATTGATTTATAACCTTTAAGTTTACTGATTAAAGCAATTGCAATTCCTGTATTACCACTAGTTGGTTCAATTACAGTACTATTTTCTTTTAGATGACCTGCTTTTTCAGCAAGTTCAAACATTTTTTTAACTGGTCTATCTTTAATTGAACCACCAGGGTTGTTGCCTTCCAGTTTAACAAAAATATCAGAGTTCAAATCCTTTGTCAATTTATTTAATTTAACCATTTTTGTATTACCAATTAATTCTATAGTATTATCTAACATAATTTTTTAATTCCTCCTTTAATAAATATAAAAACCGCCCTTATATAATATAAAGGCGGTTAAATTCGCGGTTCCACTTTAATTTTTGTCTCATTTTTAGGTACAATATATACCCTATCACTTTAACGGGTGATAAACCGGTGTAACCTACTTTATTCGGCACACAGCTCCAAAGGGCACTTCCCAGTAAAAGTAATTTAGAAACTTTCAGCCTAGGTTTCTTCTCTGTAAAATTACTTTTTAAGGTACTTTCCTTTTTCTTTGCTATTTGTTTATGTTTGTTTGTCTATAAGTATAGTATAGTTGAGCAAACTTGTCAAGTAACATAATAAATTCTGAAAATTAATACATTATACAATTTAATTGCTATTATATTTTTAATTGTATATAATGAATAATATTCATAATTATACAAAATAGCAGGTGATAATTAATGGAAGATCAAAAAGTATTAGGTTTAATTACAATAGCAGAGGTTATGAGAGATGCATTTGGTGAGCAGTTAGAAGAGATCTTTGGTAATAGAGTTAAGGTAAAAAAATATATTTTAAGTGATGATAATATTGATTTATCGGATTGTGATGTGGTACTTAGTTCAAGTAAGGTAATTTATGGAAGAGTTCGGGATATTACTCCGGATAATATTGAAGTTATTACAGTTAGAAGAGCAATAAATCTTGAAAATATATCTGAATTATTTCAAATAAGGCCTAAAACCAAAGTATTAGTTGTTAGTAATTATCAATACACAGCAAAAGAAACTATTGATCTTCTAAAAGAACTTGGAATTGATCACCTAGAGTATAGTCCTTATTCCCCTGGAGATAAATATTCTGATGAAAAAGTTGCTATTACACCTGGAGGAAAATTTTTAGCTCCAGATGGTATGGAAAAAATAATCGATATTGGGGTAAAGTTAATTGATGTTTCAACAATAATTGAAATTTTATTTACCCTTAAACTATCTTTACAAAACAGTAACTTTCTAATAGCTAACTATACAAAAAAATTAGTCAACTTAAATAAATATAGTACACAACTTAATATGGTATTAGAAGGTATCTTAGCAACCTCTCATGATGGAATAATTGCTGTTGATGAAGACAATGAAATTATGTTTATGAATAAAACTGCTGAAAAGCTGATGAATGTTTCTATTAAGAACAGTATTGGAAAAAAAATTATGCAAGTTATTAATAATGATTCTATTTTAAATATGTTAAAAGAAGATAAAAAAATATTTAATGAATTAATCTCCCATGGAAATAAATCACTATTAATAAATAAAGAGGAGACTATTCAATATAGTATATATAAAGTGAAAGTATTAAGTATAAAAGATATAACACAAATACAGAGACAGGAACATGAAATTAGAAAAAAAATGAGAAGTAAAGGTTTTGTTTCAAAGTATAACTTTAAAGATATAATTGGAATAAGTAATAAATTAAAAAGAACTTTAAGAATTGCTAAAAAAACCGCTGATAATGATTTTACTGTACTTATCAAAGGTGAAAGCGGTACTGGTAAAGAACTTTTTGCACAAGCAATACATAATAAATCACAGAGAAAAAACAATCCTTTTGTAGCAACAAACTTTGCTGCCCTTTCAGATAGTTTAATAGAAAGTGAACTGTTTGGCTATGAAGAAGGAGCATTTACAGGTGCTAAAAGAGGAGGGAAAGCTGGACTATTTGAACAAGCCCATACTGGAACAATATTTATTGATGAAATTGGTGATGCTTCTTTAACATTACAAGCTAGACTATTGAGAGTATTACAAGAAAAAGAAATTATGAGGGTTGGTGGTAATAGTATTATACCAGTAGATGTTAGAGTAATTGCTGCTACAAACAAAGATCTACAATCTTTAGTTGATAAAGGACAGTTTAGAAAAGATCTATATTATCGTCTAAAGGTATTGTATTTTACAGTACCTCCTTTAAGAGAACGACCTGAAGATATATATTTTTTGGTAAATTATTTTTTAAATAACAAAAATGACAGTAAAGTAATATCTGATCGAGTCTATAAAATATTTAAAGACCATAACTGGCCGGGTAATGTTAGAGAATTAGAAAATATAATCAACTATATAAGTAGTGTTATTGAAGAAAATAAGGTTGAACCCAGACATCTCCCTGAAGAGTTTCAAAAAATTGATAAAGACAAAAAAGAAGAAAACAATAATGAAAGTAATAGTATAAATAAAAAATTAAAAGAAGAAGGAAACTTACAAGAGTTTATTGGAATATTAAATGTATTATATGAAGCCCAAAATCAGGGAATTAATATTGGAAGGAAAAGAATAGCTAACAAGCTAAGAGAACGGCAGCTTAGATTAACTCCAGAGATGGTAAGGGGCAGATTAAAGGTTTTAGAAAAGTATAAACTTATAGAAATAGGAACAACAAGACAGGGAAGTAGCTTAACAGAACAAGGAAAAGAGCTCATAAAACTAAATTAGGGTAATTATTAGGGTATATGGGTGATTATAAAAGAACCTATATACCCTATTAAATTTATATAAACTTGTTTAATATATATTATCATATAAGTATAAATATTCGTTATTTTCTGAATATAATTTTTAATCCTTGAAATAACAGTAATTAAAAAAATATTTATGAAAAAATCAACAAAAACACAAAACCTGGCATATCATATGCATTATAAAAGATAGTAAGAAACAAAACTTGATATGTCAGTAATAGGAGGTAATTAAAATTAAAAAAATTATTAAGTCAAAAGCTATCATTACTGGAACTGACAATCAAATAATAAAAAATGGAGCACTTTTAATAGAAAATAATATCATAAAACAAGTCTTTAAAGACAAAGAAGAAATAAACTATTTTTTAAAAGAAAATGAAGCAGAAGTATTTGATTATAGTGAAAACTATTTAATGCCTGGAATGATCGATTGTCATAGTCATCTCTCAATAATACCTGGAGAAGGAAATCAACTTGAACAACTTAAACGTCCTGGTATTGAAAATACATTACGTAGTATACCAAACTTACATAAAAGTTTAGATTCAGGTGTTACTACAATTAGAGTAATGGGAGAAGAAAACTATATAGATATTGAAATTAAAAATGCTGAGATAAGAAATGATATTGTTGTCCCTAGAATATTAGCAAGTGGAATTGGTATTGTATCTATCAATGGCCATGGAGCAGCACATACTACCTGTGATGGAGAAACAGAGATAGTAAAACAGATTAGGAAAAATTTTCAAAAAGGCGCAGACCAGATTAAGCTTTTTCTAACCGGTGGAATTAGTACACCTAATAGTACACTTAATCTTGCCACCTATAGTAAAAAAGAAGTAGAGATAATTGTTAATGAAGCTAAAAGAGCAGGTAGTTATGCTGCTGCACATGTTCATGGTGGGATAGGAATGGATATTGCTATTGAAAGTAATGTGAGAACCTTAGAACATGCAGCATTTATAAATGAGCAACAACTTAAGAAAGTAATTGAAAAAGATCTTTGGATAATAGGTACTTTTAGTATCCTATTCCATCCAGAAGGTATTGAAAAAACAGATCTTAAAAATAGTAAAATTAAAAAGAAAGTTATAGAAGCTAGAAAGTATATAAAAGAAAACTTTCAAAAAATACTTAAAAGCAATGTAAACTTTGCAGTTGGTACTGATAGTATGCATGGACTTATCAAAGAAGAGATTAAATTTGTAAAAGATTTAGGACTAAATAATTATCAAGCAATCAAAACAGCTACTTCACAAGCTGCAAAAGCATGTAAGGTTGATAATAAGTTAGGTACACTAGAGAAAAACAAGATTGCAGATGTATTAGTAATAAAGGATAACCCAGTAGAAAACTTAGATAATCTAGATAATATATTGGCAATATTTAAAGACGGAAAAAAGATCAGGGGGTGAACAAAGATATAATAATTAAATCTATTAAAAAGTATTTTAGAAGTTAGTAGTGGTTACCAGTAGACATTTTATTTTTAAAAAACAAAAACATATTAGGAGGAGTTAGTAGTGAGTAAAAAAGTAGCAGTAATCTTAAGTATTTTAATGGTGTTTACATTCATAGTGACATTTATAGGAGAAACCGGTTTTGCCCAAGAGAATGATAGGGTGGTAGAAGTTTCATTAATTACTAGACCTAAATCATCTTCCCCAGATGAATTTGAAACAATGACAGTTTTAGCTGAAGCGATGAAAACTATAGGTATAGAAGCAACTGTTGATGTTATGCCCTGGGAACAGATGGCAGATGTAGTCTGGTATGATAGGGATGCCTGGCAAATTACTGGCTGGCAAATGACAGCTCGTCCAGAAAGGCTTGATCCCGATGAATTTACCTATAACCTATTTCATTCCAGTACGGCTGAAACCGGTTATAACTTTATAGGGTATAAAAATCCTGAATATGATAAAGTTGCCGAACAACAAAGAGTAACAGTTGACAGAGAAGAAAGAAAAGAATTAATTTACAAAGCACAACAAATAATTGCAGAAGATGCAGCATATATATTTGCTGTACACCCAATGGTTAACATAGTTTATAATAACGAAGTTTTCGCTGCAGATTCTATTAAAGAAATGGCTGGTTTAGGAGTTAAAAACTTCTGGACATACTTAAATGCTGAACCAATCAGTGATCAAAAAGACATGATTTTAAACAGTAATGATACAGTACAGTCAGTTAACCCTTTATATATAAGTGGTACAGTAGATTCTTGGATTACAGAACTTGTTTGGGATAGAGTAATGAGAATGGGTCAAGATGGACTTCCTAAACCTTGGGCTGCTGAAAGTGTAGAATGGCTAAATGATACTACTGTAGAAGTAGTACTTAGAGATGATCTTAAGTGGCATGATGGTGAGGATGTTACAGTAGAAGATGTTAAGTTCTCATTTGAGGTACCAAAAACTGGTGAAGCTCCAATGTATAAACCTTTTGTAGATGTAATAGAAAATATAGAAATAGTTGATGATAGTACATTAGTATTTAGTTTAAAAGAACCATGGGCTGCTTTTGAGACTGCCAGCTTAGCTAAAGTAAATATTATTCCTGAACATATATGGGGACCAGTAATTGAAGACTTAAAAGACAAACCAGAAAATGCTGAAAGTTATCAAGAAGATGTACCTGTTGGTTCAGGACCATTTAAATTTAGTGATTGGAAATTCTCTGAAGAGGTTGTATTAACAGCAAATGAGGAATATTTCCAGCCACCTAAAGTGGATAACTGGATTGTAAGGTTTGTTCCAAACATGGAAGCAACTTTAGGAATGATCCAAAATGGAGAGATTAATTTCTTAGCTACTTATTTAGGAGATAGTCAACTATTAGAACAAAGAGTTGAATCAGATCCAAAACTAACTATGGTTTCATCTGTTGATTTAGGATTTAGATTTTTAGCTCCTAACCATAGAATCAAACCATTTAATGATAAGGCATTTAGAAGAGCAGTTGCAGCATTAAATGATAGAGATTTAATAACTCAACTAGTTTGGAAAGGATTTGCAGTACCAGCTAATTCAGTAGTATCACCTGCTTTAGATTACTGGAAAAATCCAGATTTAAACTATCCAAGCGGTGGTTTTGCACAAGCGAGAGAAATCTTAGAAGAAGCCGGATATGAATGGGATAATCAAGGAAGATTATTGTATCCAGAAGAGTAATTAATGTTATATTAGCAGGGGAGTTAAATCCCCTGCTTTAAAACAAATGGAGGGATTAAATTGAATGTCAGGTGGAAATATATATTAAAAAGAGCCGGTCAGATGATTTTAACAATGTGGATTATTTCAACTATATTATTTTTTATATTCAGATTAATGCCCGGTAACCCCCTGGTAGCATACATAGATCCAACATTTACAGAAGAACAGCAGCAGATATTAATGCAGCAGTTCGGTTTAGATCAACCTCTTTGGATGCAGTATGTTATTTTTATTAAAAATTTATTAAGGGGAGAATTAGGACAGTCGTTTTTTTATAAAGATTCTGTTGTTAATGTGATTTTTAAAGTTTTACCTAATACTATTTATTTGATGTTATCCGCACTTATAATTGCATATTTTACTGGTATTGTTGGTGGTATATTTTTAGCCTGGAAACGCGGGGAAAAGGTAGAAACTGCGGGAATTATAGCTACTCTATTTACCAGAGCTGCCCCCCAGTTTTGGGTAGGAATGATACTACTTGCAGTTTTTTCTTTTGAATTTGGAATCTTTCCCTCAGGTGGGGTCTCACAGGCAGGTGCATCTTATGCCTCGGAGTTTCATAAACTTCTCTCTTTAGATTTTTATAGGCATTTGTTTTTACCTGCCTTGACCCTATCAATTTATCTATTAGGCCTTCCTCTATTATTAATGAGGTCTAATATGCTTGATGTTATGAGTGAATCATATGTTGAGATGGCTGAAATGAGGGGATTATCAAAACTAAGAATTATGTTTAAGTATGCTGCTAGAAATGCATTTTTACCTGTTATTACAGCAATGGCTGTAGGAATTGGTTATGCAATGGGAGGAAATGTTGTTATTGAAACCGTATTTAGTTGGCCAGGTTTGGGTAGATTATTAGTAAATGCAGTTTCAACAAGTGATTATCCGCTTGCTCAGGGAGCATTTATCTTAATTGCAGGTGTAATGGTTTTTATGAACTTTGTGGCAGATATTATATATAGTTTATTAGACCCTAGAGTCAATATTGAAAGTAGGAGGTAAGAACATGAAGGAAGCAATAAAAAATGCTCTTATACAATCGTATAAGTTTCTTATAAATGATAAATTTGCTTTAACAGGAGCAGTAATATATTTAGTATTTATAATAATTGCACTTGTGGCACCATATATAGCTCCATATGATCCACATGAAATGGTAAAAGTAGGTTCAGAGTATATGTTTAATAAACCTCCTAGTCAGGATTTCTTATTAGGAACAACAAATATGGGAAGAGATATATTTTCTCAGTTAATATATGGTGTTAGACCAGCTTTAGTTGTTGGATTTACTGCAGCATTTTTTGTAATGGTTGCAGGAACTTTAGTAGGACTATTTTCAGGATATTATGGTGGAACAACTGATAGTATCCTAATGAGAATCACAGATGTTGCATTTGGTATACCTTTTACACCATTTGTAATTATTTTAGTTGGTTTTTTAGGACCGAGTATCTGGAATATTGTATTAGCAATGGCTTTACTTTTATGGAGAGATACTGCTCGTGTAATAAGATCACAGGTTCTAACAGTACGTGAAAGAAGTTTTGTTGAAGCAGCAAGAGTATCAGGAGCTTCTGATCTTAGAATAATTTTTGTATATATTGCCCCAAATATTTTACCTTTATCATTTCTTTATGGTTCTTTAGCAGTAGGTTGGGCAATATTAACCGAAGCTTCAGTGAGCTTTTTAGGATTTGGAGACCCTGATGTAATTAGTTGGGGATATATGTTAAATGATGCTTATGTATCTCAAGCTTTATCAAGAGGAGCATACCACTGGTTTGTACCTCCCGGAATATTTATAATGTTAGCTGTTATGGCAGGTTTCTATATCGGTAGAGGTTCAGAAGAGATTTTACATCCACAGTTAAAAGAGTATTAATCAAAGTAGTAAGGAGTGAGTAGATGTCATTACTTAAAGTTAATAATTTAAAAGTTCATTATGAAACCTCCCGGGGTATAAGTCAGGCAGTTGACGGTATTTCCTTTAATCTAGATAGAAGTCAAAGTTTAGGACTTGTTGGAGAATCTGGTTGTGGTAAATCAACTACTGTAAAAGGCATAGTTAGAGTAATGTCCAAAAATGCCTTTATTCCCGAAGGTGAGGTTTATTACAAAGATAAAGATATATTAAAGTACAGTGACCAAGAAATGAGAGATTTGCGCTGGAAAGATATTGCCATGGTACCACAGGCAGCAATGGATTCATTAAATCCAGTTTATACAGTTAAAAATCAGTTTCTAGAAGTTATGAGAATCAAAGGCAAATTAAATAAAAAAGAAGCGCTAGATAGAGCAGAGATGTTATTTAGAAAAGTGGGGTTATCAAAAGAACTACTCAATTATTATCCTCATCAGTTTTCAGGAGGTATGAAACAAAGAGCTGTAATTGCCTTGGCATTAGCTCTAAACCCAAGTTTAATTATAACTGATGAACCAGTTACAGCATTAGATGTAATTGTACAGCATCAAATTTTAAAAGAACTAAAGGGTTTAAGAGAAGAATTCAATATTGCACTTGTTATGATTACACATGATATATCAGTAGTAGCTCAGACCTGTGATCAAATTGCTGTAATGTATGCTGGAAAAATTGTAGAAAAAGGCCCGGCAAATGAGATACTAAAGGAACCTTTACATCCCTATACAATGGGGCTAGAAAACTCTTTTCCAGATATTACAAAACCAAATAAGCAGTTAATATCTATTGAAGGTGCACCACCAGAACTGATTAATCCACCAAAGGGCTGTCGATTTGCAGCTCGTTGCCCATTTTCAGAAGAAATCTGTCTAAAAGAGGAACCCAAATTAAAAGAGTTAAGTCCTGGACATTTTTCAGCTTGTATACACCAAAGTGATCTGGATGAATTAAGAGAAAAATCACGGGAGGTAAAGACATGGCAGAACATAGCAATTTAATAGAAGTAAATAATCTAAAAAAACACTTTCCTGTTCAGAGAAAAATGTTTGGAAATAAAAAAACTCAAATGTTAAAAGCAGTAGATGGATTGAACTTCGAACTAAAAAAGGGTGAATCATTAGGATTAGCAGGTGAATCAGGTTGTGGTAAAACTACTACGGGTAAACTTTTATTAAAACTCTATTCTTTAACAGATGGAGATTATTATTTCAATGGAAAAAATATTAGTACTGTAGATAGTAAAGAAAAGGTTAAGGATTTCAGAAAAAAAGCACAGCTAATCTTTCAAAATCCCTATGAAGCCTTAAATCCTAGGTTTACAATTTATCGTTCACTTTTAGAACCATTAATAATACATGGAATTGGAACTAAAAGTACTAGAAGAAAAATTATTATTGATATGTTAAATAGAGTGAACTTAAAGCCACCTGAAACATATCTTGATAAACATCCACATCAATTAAGTGGTGGTCAGCTTCAAAGGATAGTTATTGCCAGAGCATTAATTGTAAATCCGGAATTTATTGTAGCAGATGAGCCAGTTTCAATGTTAGATGTTTCTGTTAGAGCTGGTGTTTTAAACTTACTTAAAAACATAACAAAAGATATGGGTCTATCAACTGTATATATTTCACATGATCTGTCACTTATTCAATACATGTGTGATAGAGTAGCAATAATGTATCTAGGACAGATTATGGAAATAGGACCTGCCTTAGATGTGATAGGAGAACCAAAACATCCCTATACAAAAGCTTTGATAAGTGCAGTTCCAACCCCAGATCCTGACTTGAAAAAGGAAGATATTGATATTAAAGAAAATGTACCAGATCCAATTAATTTACCTCCAGGATGTAATTTCCAGGATCGTTGTCCAGAAGCATCTCCTGAATGTAAAAATATTGAACCAGAGATGGTAGAAGTATCTAAAGACCATTATGTGAAGTGTCATATAAATTAAAGGAGTGAGTAGAGAGTGAAAATAGCTTATGTAGTACCAGGAATAATGGATAAAGAAGAAATGAAAAGAAGAGAAGGTTTATTAAACAAATGGGCATTTGAAGGAACCAAAGTAATTGTGACCGGAGTTAGTGAAGGACCAGCATCTGTAGAATCAATGTATGAAGAGTATTTAAGTATTCCAGCAACTGCCAAAAAGATTTATCAACTAGAACAAGAAGGTTTTGATGCTGCAATTTTGGGTTGTGCAGGTGATCCCGGTTTAGATGGAATGAGAGAAATTACTACTGATATGTTAGTTGTTGGACCTGGTCAAACCAGTATGCAACTAGCAGTTATGTTAGGACATAACTTTTCAGTATTAACTGTTACAGATAGTACAGTATCTAGCTCTTATGAATTAGCATATAAAGCTGGTGTAAAATCAAGTCTTGCTTCAGTTAAACCGCTAAATATTCCTGTTTTAGAGTTAGCTGAAAACAGAGAAGCAACTGTAGAAAAAATAGTTTCAATCGGTAGAGAGGCAGTACAAAAAGATAGAGCAGATGTATTGGTTTTAGGTTGTATGACAATGGGATTTTTAGATGTCGCAGAAGAAGTTCAAAAAATATTAAAGGTACCTGTTGTTAACCCATCTAAAACTGGACTTAAAACTGCTGAAGCATTAGTTAGTTCAAATTTAATGCATTCTAAAAAAGCTTTTATGACTCCTCCTAAAATTGCAGATGGAAAGGTTGAAAGCCTAGATGAACTTTATGTAAGGGCTGATTCATAATATGGAGTTAGACAAGATTTTGAACAAGAGAAGAAGCATAAGAAAGTTCAAAAATAAAGAGGTTTCAAATGAGGCTGTATTAGATATAATTAAAGCCGGTAT
>JBEPXG010000009.1:0-14840 GCA_041642015.1 Halanaerobiales bacterium | reverse complement strand
AACATGAAGAAGCTATGGAACTAAAAGAAGAGTATAGATCTGAACTAAGGAGAGCTAGAGATAAATCTTCTGATATTATAGATAAAGCAGAAAAAAGAGCTCGTGAAAGAGCTAAAGAGATTATTAATAATGCAAAAGAGAAAGCTGAAAAAATTGAAAAAGACAAGTTAGAAGAAATAGAACAAGCCAAAGTGGATGCGAGAAAAGAAATTAGAAATGATTTTGCTGAGGTTACATTTATGGCTGCTGCCAGAATGATCAAAGAAGAATTAGATCAAAAGAAACATGAACAATTAATTACTGAATATATTGACCAACTTGATCAAGAGAAATTGGGTGATGTTCAGTGAAAATAAATGAAATTGCCCGACAGTATAGCAAAGCTCTTTTTGAGATTGGTATTGAAAATGATAATCTTGCAGAAATATTTGATGAATTTAAAGAGCTTTGGGATGTAATTAATAATAATGAAACTTTAAAAGAAGCACTTTTTCATCAAAGAGTACTTGTAGATGAAAAAGAAAGGTTATTTAAAAGAATATTTTCTGATAACTTATCAGATCATTTGTATAAATTCATGATGATTTTAATTAAGAAAAGAAGAATATATTTTTTAGAAAATATATTAGAAGAGTTTAGAAAGTTAGTATATAAACATGAAAATATAATAACAGTTAAAGTTACTACTGCAGTTGAAATGAATGAAGCAATGAGGGATAAATTGAAAGATAAGTTAAATCAATTTGTAGATAAAAAAATTGAAATGAAAGAAGTTTGTGACCCCGATATTATCGGTGGCATGATAATAAAAATAGGTGACTATTTAATAGATGGTAGCATAAAAAGTAAATTAGAATCCCTTGAAGATCAAATTAAGAAAATTCCATTACAGGAGATAGGGGTGTAATAAGATATGGAACTTAGACCAGAAGAAATAAGTTCGATAATAAAAAAAGAAATTGAAAATTATGATAAAAAAATAGAGTCTGTAGGTGTTGGAACTGTATTAGATGTTGGAGATGGTATTGCTCATGTTTATGGTCTAGAAGATGCTAAATCAAATGAACTCTTAGAGTTTCCAAATGGAGTTTATGGGATGGCACTAAACCTTGAGGAAGATAACATAGGTGTTGTTTTACTTGGTGATGAGACCAAAATTAGTGAAGGTGATACTGTAAAAAGAACAGGTAATGTAGTTGAGGTACCTGTTGGTGAAGAACTTTTAGGTCGTATAGTAAATCCACTGGGAATTCCAATTGATGGTAAAGGTGAGATTAAAACTGATAAAAGGAGACCGGTAGAGAAAAAAGCGCCTGGTGTAATAGAAAGACAGCCTGTTGAAGTACCACTTCAAACTGGTTTAAAAGCTATTGACTCAATGGTACCAATTGGTAGAGGACAGCGTGAATTAATCATCGGTGATCGTCAGACCGGTAAAACTGCTATTGCGATTGATACAATTATCAATCAAAAAGATGAAGATGTAATTTGTATTTATGTTGCAATTGGACAAAAGGAATCAACAGTGGCTCAAATCACTGAGGAACTAAAAGAAAGAGGTGCAATGGACTATACAATAGTTGTATCTGCATCTGCTTCAAGACCAGCTCCTATTAGATACCTAGCACCTTATGCTGGATGTGCAATGGGAGAATATTTTATGTATGAACAGGACAAAGATGTATTAGTGGTATATGATGATTTATCTAAACATGCTGTTGCATATCGTGCAATGTCATTACTTTTAAGAAGACCACCTGGACGTGAAGCTTATCCTGGTGATGTATTTTATTTACATTCACGCCTTCTTGAAAGAGCAGCTAAGTTAAGTGATGAAGAAGGTGGAGGATCATTAACCGCTCTTCCAATCATTGAAACACAGGCTGGAGATGTTTCTGCATATATCCCAACTAATGTAATTTCGATTACAGATGGTCAGATATACTTAGAAAGTGAACTGTTTTTCTCAGGTGTAAGACCTGCTGTTAATGTAGGTATATCAGTATCAAGAGTTGGTGGTAATGCACAAATTAAAGCTATGAAATCAATCGCAGGTACATTACGACTTGATTTATCTCAGTTTAGAGAATTAGAGGCATTTGCTCAGTTTGGTTCTGATTTAGATGAAACTACACAAAATAAATTAGCACGTGGTGAAAGGATTGTGGAAGCATTAAAACAGCCACAATATTCACCAATGCCTATAGAGAAACAAATTATAGTCATATATGCTGTAGTAAAGGGATATTTGGATGATATTCCAGTAGATAATGTAGAACGTTATGAAGATGAACTTTTAGAGTATGTTGATAACAATCATGAACAATTAAAACAAAATATCAAAAAAGATGGAGAACTAACTGAAGAGATAGAAAATAAATTGGTTTCTGTTATTGAAGAATTTAATGATCTATTTGAAATAAAAAGTGAAAGTATTATAGGAGCAGAAGACGATGAAGAAACTGATTCAGAAGATAAGTCAGATGAGGTTGAAGAAGGTTAAAAATAATTAACAACCTTTTTTAGAATTGAGGTGTAAGTTTATGGAAACGATGCGGGATATTAAGAGGCGAATAAGCAGTGTTAAAAGTACAAAAAAGATCACAAGAGCTATGAAAATGGTAGCTGCTGCTAAGCTACAGAATTCTCAGAAAAATGCTCGTGCTGCTAAGCCATTTTTTACAAAAACAAGAAAGATACTTTCTGATGTCTATAAATTTTCACACCGTAAAGATGATCATCCACTACTTCATAAATCTGAAGGTGAAAAGAACTTACTCATTATAATTAGTGGTGATCGTGGATTGTGTGGAGCCTATAATGCACGTGTCATAGAAGAAGCACAAAAGTTTTTAAAAGAAAATCCTAATACTGAAATCTATTCATTAGGAAGTAAAGCACGTGATTATTTAAAAAGAAGAGATTTTGATTTTATTAAAGACTATGATCAAATTGAAGACTATCCAAGTTTCAATTTTGCTCGTGAATTAACTGAAGAAATAATAGAAATTTTTAAAGGTACTAAATTTAATCAGGTAAATGTTATTTATACACATTTTGAGTCTGCAATAACTCAACATGTAAAAAATATTAGACTTTTACCAATCGATGCAGAAGAAATTGATAAAGAGTTAAGCGAAAAAGGTGAAGAGGTTAGTGAAGAACATGTAGACTATATATATGAACCTTCTGCAAAAGAGATTTTAGATATATTATTACCTAAATATGTTAATAATACTTTATATTCAATACTATTAGAATCAAAAGCTAGTGAATTTGGTTCTAGAATGACCGCTATGGATGCTGCAACAGATAATGCTAATGAAATGATCGATGACTTAACATTATCATACAATAGAGCCCGCCAGGCATCTATAACAAAAGAGATTACAGAAATTGTTGGTGGGGCTGAAGCACTGAAATAAAGGAGGAGTTTTTGTGAGTGATGACCAAAACGTAGGAAAAGTTGTTCAGGTTATTGGACCTGTAGTTGATGTTGAATTTCCTGATGGTACTTTACCTGAAATATATAATGCTGTTAAAATCATTAAAGATGAAGATAGTAATGATGAATTAGTTATTGAAGTTATGCAGCAGCTTGGAGATAATAGAGTTCGTTGTATTGCTATGGATTCAACTGATGGATTAGTTCGTGGAATGAAAGCTATTGACCAGGATGGTCCAATAAGTGTACCTGTAGGAGAACAGGTATTAGGTAGAATTTTTAACGTTTTAGGTGATACGATAGATAAAAAAGGAGAAATTAAGACCGATAAAAGAATGCCAATACATAGGCAGGCCCCTGATTTTGAAGATTTACAAACTTCAACGGAAATTTTTGAGACCGGTATTAAAGTAATTGACTTACTTGCCCCATATACAAGAGGTGGTAAAGTAGGATTATTTGGTGGAGCCGGTGTTGGTAAAACAGTTTTAATTCAGGAGTTAATTAACAATATAGCAATTGAACATGGTGGTTACTCAGTATTCTCTGGTGTTGGAGAAAGAACTAGAGAAGGTAATGACCTCTGGCTTGAATTCAAAGAAGCAGATATTTTAGATAAAGTTGCTTTAATATTTGGTCAGATGAATGAACCACCTGGAGCACGTATGAGAGTTGGTTTAACTGGTTTAACAATGGCAGAACACTTTCGTGATGAGTTAGGACAGGATGTATTATTATTTATTGATAATATTTTCCGTTTTATACAGGCTGGTTCAGAGGTTTCTGCATTATTAGGTAGGATGCCTTCTGCTGTTGGTTATCAACCAACTTTGGCATATGATGTTGGTGCTTTACAGGAAAGAATTACTTCAACCAAAAAGGGTTCTATAACATCTGTACAGGCTATTTATGTTCCAGCAGATGACTTGACTGACCCTGCTCCTGCAACAACATTTGCTCATCTTGATGCTAAAACAGTTTTATCAAGACAAATTGTTGAAAAAGGTATTTATCCTGCTGTTGATCCATTAGACTCAACATCAAAAATACTTGATCCACGTATTGTTGGTGAAGAACACTATGATGTTGCTCGTGATGTACAGGAAATTTTACAGAAATACCAAGACTTACAAGATATTATAGCTATCCTTGGTATGGATGAACTATCAGAAGAGGATAAAATTGTAGTAAATAGAGCAAGAAGAATTGAAAGATTCTTATCACAACCTTTCTTTGTAGCTGAACAGTTTACTGGACAAGAAGGTGTTTATGTAGAGCTTGAAGATACTATTAAAGGATTTAAAGAGATTATTAATGGTAAACATGACGATCTACCTGAAGAAGCATTCTATATGGTAGGTACAATAGATGAAGCTGTAGATAAAGCTGAAAAACTAAAAGCAGAAAGCCAAGAAAGAAAAGATAAGAAAGAAAAGTCTGAAGAGAAAAAAGGTGAATAGTTATGGCACCTAAAAAACAAATATTGTTAGAGATTATCACACCTAAAAAAACTGTTTTTAAAGAAAAAGTTGATGTTTTAGAAGCTCCAGCTGTTGATGGTTTGATTGGTATTTTACCTAGACATGCTCCTTTAATAACTGCCTTAAAAACTGGTGTTATTAGAGTAAAACAGGAAACAAATGAAAGATATATTTCTGTAAGTGAGGGTATAATGGATGTAAAACCAGATCAAGTTAATGTTGTTGCTCGAACTGCAGAATTACCTGAAGAAATAGATGTTGAAAGAGCCAAAAAAGCTAAAGAAAGAGCGAAAGAAAGATTAGAAGAGTCAAGTTCAAAAATTGATAATGCTAGAGCGGAAGGAGCTCTTGAAAGAGCAATGGCAAGAATTAAAGCAGCTGAAAAACATCATAATGAATATTTTTAAATATATATAAGAGATACAGCCCCTTTTAATTGGGGCTTTTTTCTTTTTATAGACACAAATATAATTGTTGTTAATATTTGTCATTACTTAAATCATAGAAGATTAAAAAGAGTTTGGAAATGTTGAAAAAAGTAAAAAAATATGATATTCTTACTGAGAATGTAATGTTTATAAATGAAGGTTTTTTTAAAGTGATATAGAATTAAATAAAATAGAGATTTATGTTATGAAAGGAGCATGTAAATTGGCCAAATTTATTATTAACGGAGGAAATTCTCTGAATGGGGAAATAAAAATTAATGGAGCCAAAAATGCTGCTTTACCAATACTGGCTGCAGCTTTATTAGCAGATTCTCCCAGTATTTTAAAAGACATTCCAAATTTGAGAGATGTTTCAAATTTATGTGAGATTATTAAAAAGATGGGGGCCAAAGTTGAAAGAAATGGTCACCTCGTTGAAATAGATCCCAGTGGTATAAATACATATGAAACTGATAAAGAACTTGCTAAAAAATTAAGAGCTTCATATTATATTTTAGGAGTTATGTTAGCGAAATATGGAAAAGCAAGAACTTCACTACCAGGTGGATGTAATATTGGTAATAGACCAATTGATTTACATCTAAAAGGTTTTAAAGCTCTGGGAGCTGATGTTTCATTAAATCATGGAATTGTTGAGGTAACAGCAGATAAATTAGTTGGTGATAAAATATATCTAGATTATCCCAGTGTAGGTGCCACAATCAATATTATGTTAGCAGCTAGTTTAGCTGAAGGAAAAACGGTTATTGAAAATGCAGCCCGTGAACCTGAGCTTGTTGATTTAGCGAACTTTTTAACTGTAATGGGAGCTAATATTAAAGGTGTTGGTACTGATATTATTAAGATTGAAGGTGTAGATCGCCTTGAAGGTAAGGAACATAGAATTATACCTGATAGGATTGAAGCTGGAACATTTATGATAGCTGCAGCATTAACTAAAGGTGATGTATTTGTAAAAAATGTTTTAACAGAACACATTAAATCTTTAATTGCTAAACTACATGAGATGGGACTAGAGATGGTTGAAGATATTTCTGGTGTAAGAGTAAAAGGTAATGGCAAGTTAGATTCAGTCGATATTAAAACTTTACCTTATCCAGGTTTCCCAACTGACTTACAGTCACAAATTATGGTTTTATTAACTCAAACTGAAGGTACAAGTATTGTAAAAGAAACTGTTTGGGAAAACAGGTTTATGCATGTAGATGAATTAAAAAGGATGGGTGCAGACATCACCATAGATGGACACAGTGCTTTAATTAGACAAAGTAGCTTATCTGGTGCTGAGGTACAAGTAACGGATCTTAGAGCTGGTGCTGCTTTAGTTTTAGCAGGACTAATTGGTGATGGTCAGTCAGAAGTGAGAAAAATCCATCATGTAGAAAGAGGATATGAGGGTATAGAGAAAAAACTATCCAGTCTAGGAGCAGATATAAAGAGAGTGAAATAATATTTAGCTTTAAAAAATCCTGGAACCCTATTCCAGGGTTTTTATTTTAATATTAATTTTCAAAATTAAATAGAAGGTGTAAAAATGACAGCAGATTTAGGAAAAGAAGTATCAAAGATTCATGAATGGTTGGTTGTTAGTAATGCATCAGATAAAGAAATCTATGTATTAGCATTTTTAGTATTTATGTCTTTACTTGTTATTTTTTCAGCAAAGAAATACAAGATTCCTATTGTTGTTGGTTATGTTTTTTTAGGGATTCTTTTAAGTGTAGATGTAATTGATTGGATGCCTTTTTTATCCCATGCACAAAAAGAATGGTATAAATTTTCCCTAAAAAATATCAGTTATATTACCAATATAGCCTTAGGTTTTATTGCATTTACAATAGGTAGTGAACTTTCGGTAAAACTGTTAAAAAAGATGGGGAAAACAATTGTATATATAGTTTTACTTGAAGCAACAGGTGCTTTTGCACTTGTGTTTTTAGCGGTATTGGCTTTAGGTAAGCCTATATATATAGGATTATTATTAGGAGGCATAGCAGCGGCTACTGCCCCTGCAGCTACAGTAATGGTTTTAAAAGAATATAAAGCAGAAGGACCATTAACATCAATGATAATGGCTATTGTAGGTATTGATGATGCAATTGCTTTAATATTATTTAGTATAGTTGAACCTATAGCTTATTCTATCCATTATGGTACAAAAGAGTTAACCTTTCTTTCTAGTATTGGAGAACCAATAATAGAGATTACATTTTCAATTATCTTGGGATTAGGATTAGGTTATATAGGTCAAAAAATAATAGCATCACAGGAAGATAAAACGAAAAAAATAATGACCTTTGTTACTAATATAGTAGTTGCACTAGGACTATCAATATACTTTAATCTTTCACCACTTATTACAAATATGCTAGTAGGTTTTGCTTACCGCAACTTTTCCCGTAAAAATCTTGGAATATCTGATTATCTTGAAACTATGACCATTCCAATCTATGCAGTGTTTTTCATTTTAGCAGGTACAGAAATTAGATTAAGCTCTATTGCATCAATTAGTTTTTTAGTTTTAGCATTTACATATCTTTTTGCAAGAATGGCAGGAAAAGTTGGTGGTGCTTATCTTGGTGCACTTATAGGTAAGGCTCCAGAAAAAATCAAAAAGTATGTTGGGTTTGGACTTTTTCCGCAAAGTGGTGTTGCAATTGCCTTAGCTTATATTGTTCAAAAAGACTTTGCATCTGATCCAAATGTTGGTTTATTAATCTTTAACACCCTACTATTTACAGCTGCTTTAACAGAAGTGATTGGACCATTTGCTACAAAATATGCTGTATTTAGTGCTGGTGAAGCAAAAGAAAATTAATATGGTTGAATATACATCAAAAGTTATATCTTAAACTAAATAAGGAGGCAAAATATTTTATGGGATTATCAAAAAAAATTGGTATTGATTTAGGAACGGCTAATATTCTAATATATGAAAAAGGTAAAGGTATTATTGTACAAGAACCATCAGTTGTTGCGATAGATAAAAATAATGATAAAGTTTTAGCAGTAGGAAAAGAAGCAAGAAGAATGTTGGGAAGAACTCCAGGTAATATTGTAGCAATTAGACCATTAAAAGATGGAGTTATAGCTGATTTTGAAGTTACAGAACTAATGTTAAAACATTTCATTTCAAAAGTAGTAAAAAGAAGATTTCTTTTTAAACCAACAATAATGATTTGTGTACCAGAAGGAATAACTGGTGTTGAAAAAAGAGCAGTTATAGAGGCTGCTTCACAGGTTGGTTCACGTGAAACTTACCTCATTGAAGAACCACTTGCAGCTGCAATTGGAGCAGGTTTACCTGTTGAAGACCCTAGTGGAAGTATGGTTATTGATATTGGTGGAGGAACCACAGAAATAGCTGTTATATCTATGGGTGGTATTGTAGTTAGTGAATCTTTAAGAATTGGTGGAGACAAATTTGATGAAGCATTAGTTCGTTATGTAAGAGATAAATATAATATGGTAATTGGTGAAAAAACAGCAGAAGAGATCAAAATGGAAATAGGTACTGCTTGGATAGATGGGGAAAGTAAAGAATATGATTTAAGAGGTAGAGATTTAATGACAGGAATGCCTAAAAATCTTACACTTACTTCTCATGAAACAGTAGAAGCCTTTAAAGAAAATATAACTAGTATTGTGGAAAGTGTAAGACATGTCTTAGAACAAACACCACCTGAACTTTCTTCTGATATAATGGATAGAGGAATCATTCTTACAGGTGGAGGATCACTTTTACATGGTATGGATACTTTGTTATCAAAAGAAACCCAGATCCCTGTATCTTCAGCTGAATCTCCTTTATCATGTGTGGCTCAAGGTACAGGAATGGCTTTAGAAGAGATAGATAGATTAAAAGAAGTATTAACTTCCAGTGAAATGATGAAGTAGTATATACATTGGATTTGAAGGGATTTGATAACGTGAAAAGACATCTGAAACAAATAGTGATAATTTTAATTTTAATAACAGTAATTAGTACACCTGTTTTAGCTCAAAAACCACCTATTATGCCTATAGATGAACTAAAAAGAGGACAAACTGGTTATGCTAAAACAGTATTTGAAGGTACAAAAGTAGAAAGCTTTCCAATTGAAATTATAAATGTAGTTGATGGACAGACTATTGATTCTGATTTAATTTTAATTAAAGCCTCTGGAGATAAGATAGAAAAATCTGGAGGAGTTGCTTCAGGAATGAGTGGAAGTCCAGTATATATTGATGACAAATTGATTGGTGCGATAAGCTATAAATGGGAGAATGCTGACCATAAATTTGCTTTGGTCACACCAATTATGGATATGATGAATATAAATAAAAATAATAAATTATCTATTCTTGATAGTATAAAAGCTGTTAATACACCAATTATGGTTGGTGGATTAAGTGGTAGATCATTTGATCGTCTTAAAAAAAGTTTAAATATAGACAACAGTCGTTTTGTTAGTACCTCTAGTGTTAGTAAAAAAACTGCTGCAGATTTTAAACTTGAGGCGGGAAGTGCAGTTGCAGTTCAATTAGTAAGAGGGGATGTAAGTGTAGCTTCAATTGGTACAGTTACAATGGTTGATAATACTGAAGTTTATGCCTTTGGACATCCTTTTATGAATAAAGGGGCTACTAACTATTTAATGAGTGGAGCTAATATTGATGCAATTATCCCTAGCAGATCACAACCTTTTAAGATAGGAAGTCCTTTGGATAAATTATTAGGAATAATTGAAAGTGATCGTAATGCTGGAATCTTGGGTAGGTTAAATAAATTTCCTAATATAATACCATTGACAGTATCTGTTAATAATAGTTACTTAAATGAAAGTAATGTTGTTAGAACTCAAATAATTAATGATGAAAAGATGTTAAATGAATTAGGAAGTAATATTATCTTACAGTCTATTGATAGTACATTAGATAGAATTGGTTATGGTACTTCCAAAGTTAAGATCTCTATTATGGGTTCCAATTTACCAAAAGGTAAAATAGTAAGAGAAAATATGTATTACAGTAGTAACGATATTGCTGTATCTTCCTTAAATGACTTCTATAGAATGATGGATCTTATTACAAGAAATGCTTTTAAGGATATAAATATATTCGATATAAAAGTAGATGTTGATATTGATAAATCACATGATGTTGCATTAATACAGGAAGCTGAAGTTTTAAATGAAGAAATATATCCAGGAAGCGAACTTAAAATCAATGTTGTATTAAGACCTTATAGATCTGATTCAATTAATCGTGAAGTATCTATAGAAATCCCAGAAGATATTAATATTGGTATGGCAACACTAGCTATAAGTGCTGGTTATGGAGCTATTCCAGGTGGAAGAAAAACTTCAGAAGATGAAGGTAATGATTTAAACCATACAGTAATTGAAGGATATAAAAGTTTTGATGATATGATTAAAGATTATGTAGAAGCACCAATGAACAATGAACTAAGTTTACAGGTTTATCCTTCATTTATATCAAGAGAGAAAATACCTAATGTTGAAAATAATTTAGAAGAACAACAACCTAAAGAAGAACAAAAAGATATGCCCGAAGAAGATACTGAACAACCTAAACCTAAAGAAACAGAAAAAGATCCCGAAATTAAAAAACAAGTTTATACAGATTATGTTTTAGAAGGAAATTTAACTTTAGATTTTGAAGTTAAAAGTATTCCAAATAATAATGGAGAAGAAAATATCCCTGAAGATAAAAAAGAGTGACAAATAAAAAAGTTTTCAATTAGTGGAAAGCTGGAGGATAAATATGAGATATAAAGATATGACCATAATGATTTTAATAATACTTATTCTAGCAGCGGGATATTTCTTTTTTAATGATATTCAATTAGATCCAGAAAATGTAATAATTAGCCAACTCGAAGAAGAGACAGGCTATAACATTGAATACTCATCAGCTAAATTATGGCCCCTCAACCAACTGACTGTTGAGGAGCTTAATTTAGTTGGTGATAATTTTATACTAAGAGTACCAAAATTAAGTCTAGGTTATTCCATATTTGATTATTTTAACAATACTGAGAATGTAGGTAGAATAATAAAATATATTAACCTGGAAAATCCTGAAGTTGTTTATAATATGGTCCAATCTAATAATGAAGGTCAAAATATAGAGCAGGGTTTTTCTGATTTTAAAGCTAGTATTTTTAGTCAACTTAAAGAACTGTATGTAAAGATTGATAATGGTAATGTATTTATTAATCAATCTGGTCAAAATTATAGTTTTGAAAATATAAATACTGAATTTAAAATCAATAGTGCTCAAAAATCAATTGTTTTTGATTTAAAGAAAGGTTTGCGAGTTAGAGGATTAGAATATAATAATGTTTCTATTGATGGCATTGAAACAAAAGAATTTAGACTTTCTGCTCAAATGAATAATAACAATTGGGAAATCAATCTTAGAAATGACAACTTGATATTAAATCAATTCAATACAATTATAAAAGATAATTTAAATGAACAAATCTCAGGATATAGTATAGATAATCTTAATGGTAGAGCAGCAATAAGAGCAAATATTTCTGGTAATAAGTCAAATATCAGTGAATATGAGAGTGAATTAAAGATATCTGATAGCAATATAAGTATTCATAACTCAGAAAATGATTTTAATGAAAATATTGCAATTTCATCAGCAGAACTTTATCTAAATTCTGATGATAACATAATATATACTGATAGATTAAGATTTAGTTTAGCTGAAAATGATTTTAACTTTAAAGGCTATTATAATATAGATAATAACAACTATAATGGTGAGTTAATAACTACGAACTTAAAAGTAAACCAAGATGAATTAAATAGATATTTAGATAATGAAATCCCTGTAGAATTTGAAACTGAAGGTAAAGTTAAACTCAATATTGATGGTAATTTAAATGATTTTTATTTAATTTCAGATATAGAGTTAGACAGTATTGTAATTGATGGTAACGAATTTAGCAATGTTAAAAGTAATTTAAGATTTTTAAATAATCATATCTATATAGACAAATTAGATTTTGATACTATTAATGAGGGTAAAGTAAAATTAAGTGGTCTTTATGATTTGAATAAAAATAAATATCAAATTAAAGTAAATGGAAAAAACATTAGACCAACAACTTATACTTCTTATTTAGAAGATATTAATATAATTGAAAGTTTGGCAGCTAATAACTATCAAGAGTATTTAGATGGTAGTTTAGATTTCAACTTTTCTGTTACTGGTGATAATAATATAATTGAAAATATATTACAAACAAATATTGTTTTTACTCCTTCAAGAGATAATATGATTCGTCAAAATGGAATAAAAAAATTATCTGCTAATCTAGTATATGAAAAGCAGAAATTATTTATTGAAAATGGAAACATTGGTTTAGATGATAATAGTTTAAATATATCTGGACAACTCAACTTAAAAGATGAAAGTATTTATGTTAAACTGAGAGGAGAGGATGTTAAACTTTCCTTTTTAAACAATTATTACGATTTAAATATTAATGAAGATAACAAATTAAATCTTGATCTTTTAGTAAAAGGGGATTATAAGGATCCAGTGATAGAAGGTAATTTAACAAGTAAAAACCTCTTTTATCAAGATTATGAAGCAAATAATTTGTTAATTGATTTTAGATATTCAGGATACAATTTAAACCTTGAAAGAATAAACGGTGAATTTGATAATGAAAAAATTACCGGTAATGGTAATCTTGTTGTTGACAAAGACTTTGATTTCACAGAATCAGTTATTGATATTACATTAAATTCAGAGCAAGTAGAGTATAATAAACTTGATAAATATTTAGGATATGATCTACCGATTTCTGGTTCGGTTCAACCTAGAATAAGATTATATGGCTCATTAGAAGATTTAAAGGCAGAAGGCTTCTTTGTATTTAATAATACAACTGTTAAAATATTGGAACAAGAGTATGTGTTTGATAATATAGAAACAACCCTTAGTTGGAGTATTGATGGAAATAAAGTTCAATTAAGTGATACAGTTATCAGTAAAGAAGATTTTCATATAATTGTTGATGGTGAATATCAAAACAACAATCTGGATTTCAATTTTAAAGCTAATAGTTTTGATATTGCAGAACTTGGATTAATTGAAAATGTAAGAGGGCTTTTTAACTTTGAAGGAACTCTTAGAGGAAGTATTAATAATCCAGAAGTTCAATTAGATTTTAATTCATCTGATTTTATGTATAACAGGTTTTTATCTGAGGACTTTTCTGGTCAAATAGCCTATAAAGATGATACAATAAATATTAAAGAATTAAAATTAAAAAGAAACTCTTCAATATATAATATAAATGGACTGGTCTCAAATTTAACTGGTAATCAAGAACTTGATTTGGAAGTATCAACAGACCGTGGAAATATTAATGAAATTATTTATTTATTAAATTATAGAACTAGTTATAGTTTGGATTTTCCTTTTGAAGGTAAAATAGATTTAAGCGGCAATCTTAATAATCCACAAATAAATCTTGATGTTGCAATAATTGATAATTTTGCTGATATTATTGAAGTAAAAGGTTTAATAAGCCAAGAAAATATCGATTTAAATTTTGAAGGAAATAATATTCCACTTAAACTTATTGAAAAACCAGGATTTTTTGAAACAGAACTTAGATATAGTGGTATATTTAGTTTTAATGGTTCAATGCAAGGAAATCTAGATAACTATACAGTTAATCTTAAAACTGATTTGAATGAATTAAACATTTTAAATATTCAATTCAGTCATATTACAGGAGAGTTTAACTATAATAGTGAAAATGATTTCTTAAGATTGACCCAAGTATTAGATCAAGCAAATGATCAATTCATAAGACTTTTTGGTCGAATTAATACAAAGGATTTATCTATAACAGAGTTAGTTTTAAATGTCAACAAATATAATTTAAATCATATGGCCCTAATTAATGGTAATATTAATAACTTAAAAGGTAGTATAGATGGAAGTATAACCTTTGATGGCAGTTTATTAGAGCCTAGTTTAATAGGTAATATGAAAATTAATTTACCAGTTGTTAAAGTTAATGGTATATCATCTTTAAAAGATCTAAGTGGAAATTTAAACTTTGATGAAGAGAAAATAACGGTTCAAAGTATTACAGGTGCATATGGTGAAGGAAACTTTAATGTAACAGGTAATATTAATTATATGAATCCCGATAATTTTTGGGAGCTTAGACTTAAAGGGAACAACTTGACTTTCAATCAAGGATCTTTTAATGGTAAGTTTGATCCTGATATCAGAGTTTTAAATGAATTTAGAACACCACTGATTTTCGGTGATTTAAATCTATATGACTTTATAGTAAATGCAGATTTAAATTGGCCAGAATCGAGTGGTGAGGGTACAGAAAGTTTCTTTAAACCTGAACTTAAGTTAACACTAATTCCAAAAGAAAATGTATATTTTAGAAATGAAAACATTGATATT